>NVSM01000027.1 GCA_002401225.1 bacterium | reverse complement strand
AGTAGGCGAGGCCGCGGACGATGGAAGCGTCATACTGATACCAATCACTAAAACCAAGCTTGCGAAGTAATCGTGCGATCATAGCATTTTGATATGTCAGTTTGGATTTTGTAGATTCTAGAGATTCTTCAACACTATTAGATACGGCACCCATTAAGGGGCCTCTGAATTCTAGTTTCATCTGGCCTTCAACTAATTTCAATTGGCGATCAAAATTCGAAACATCTAAACCTGCTTCTTCCGCAAGTATTTCAAATGCGTCTGGACCAAATTTTTGGCGTTTGTCCAGCGCCGCGTAAACCGCTTCAATGTTGGCATCGGGCTTTATAGAGGATTTTATGATTCGATCAACAATTTCTCTGTTGTTGATATGCAGGGAAACGCTGTCGGAGCCCATTCCCATGATTTCAAACATCCGTAGGCAGCACTCAATAACCTCGCTGTCCATGCGGAATTTCATATCTGGAGTTGCATCCTCACCCGGTAATCCAATCACATCCACATTCCACTGGAGGAACTCGCGGAGGCGGCCTCGTTGTGGGCGTTCGGCTCGGAAGTATGGGCCGGCGGTGAACCATTTGCAGGGTTTGGGGAGTTCTTTGGATTTGGCGGCGTACATTCTGGCCAGTGTTGGGGTGAACTCTGGGCGGAGGGCGAAGTCGGCTTTGCCTTTTTCGACGAGTTTGTCGAGGGTTTCTTGGCCGCCTTTGCCTGAGAATGCTTGGAAGAGTTCGCCGAGGATTCCATCGCCGGATTTGACAGCGTAGAGATCGGTGGATTCGAAGGTTGGGCCTGCGATTTCGTCGAAGCCGCAGCGGATCGAGGCGTCTCGCCAGGCGTTGGTGATGTAGCGTTGGCGGAGGACATCTGTGGGGTAGAGGTCACGGGTGCCTTTGGGTGGTTTGATCTTTTTTGATGCCATGAAAGAGGGTATGCGTGGTGGATGGGAAGATCGCTTTTGGGTTTGGGAGAAGGAGAAGACATGCAGGAGACTTTGTCTCCGGCATGGCACCCGGCACCTCCCCCGGAGGCCCGGGGGAGGTGAAAGATGGGGATCGGCAGAGCGGTGCCGTGGTTAAAAATCCGCAGGATTTTCTAACCACGAACGGATGGCGTGAGATTCTCTCAGAGCATGGTTAGAAATCTCTTCGAGATTTTAACCACGGCACCAGCGAAAGAGGGGAGAATGGAACCGGGGTGGGGATTTGTTGGTAGAGTAGTGTATGGGAATGACGATTCGGCATGTTGTGTTGGTCTCTGCGGTGCTTAGCGTGGGGTCGTTTGTGTATGTGGTGGGCTTTTCGCCTATGGATGAGTCGGTGTATGCGCGGGCAGGAGCGATTGATCAGGTGCCTGGGCGGAGTGGGCTGATTACTACAATTCGGCGATCGCTTGCTCAGGGGCAGTTGAAGACCGCTGATCGGATGGCGGATGTGCTTGTTGAGCATAATCCTGAGGAGCCGGGCTCGTATTTTTGGCGTGCGTTGGTCTATCGGCAGATGGGCGAGGATGAATCTGCATTGCAATGGTGGAAGATGCTTGATACGGATTTAGCCAGCATCTCGGCTTGGCCCGGTCGGTATTCGGCTTCGCAGTTGGACTATTTTCGTGCGTGGGGCAAGTTTGGAATTGGTGAAGTTGAGGAATCGCAAGCGATTTTTTTGAAAATCGCGACAGATCTCGAAGAACGATCGGGCGGAGAAACGGGCGAGGTGACCGATTCAGGGGTGTTGTACAACTTGGCGTGTTATCGATCGATGGGGGGCGAGCTTGAGCTTGCACTTGAGCATTGGAAGCGTGCATTGGAGCAGGGGTATGTTTTGGGCGATGGATGGTGGGCTGCGGACCCCGATTTGGAGCCTGTGCAATGTAAATCTCGGTTTTGGGACATGAAACCAGGCGGACGAGATCGGGATAGGTTTGATTCTGGTCACGAGCAGGAAGTTGATGGTTAAGTTTGGGAGTTGATTCAGGCTCATAAACCGGATTCGCGCTACGATAGAGACACAGAGCCGACGGGGTTGATCACGCGATGAGCCTTGGTCGAATTTTGTCATGATTTGCCAGACTGAATCTTCAGATATGGGATGAGCCGACGCTATGCCAACAGTCACGATTAACGGGATCGAATGTGAGTTCACCAAGGGTGAGATGGTGATCGCTATCGCCAACCGCAACGAGATCACCATCCCACAGTATTGCTACCACGCTGGGCTCTCGCGCCCTGCGCAGTGTCGGATTTGCTTGGCGACCTTCGAGGCTCCCAATCCGCGCAATGACAATAAGCTCGAGCCGATGATGGGCGGGAAGCTGCTTCCTACTTGTGCGACCGAAGCCAGCGATGGCATGGTCGTGACGATCGAGAGCGAGAAGGCTGTTGCGAACCAGAAAGCTGTGATGGAGTTCTTGCTGATTAACCATCCGCTTGATTGTCCGGTGTGTGATCAGGCTGGCGAATGCACCTTGCAGGATTACTCGTTCCAGTTTGGACGCGGGCACTCGCGGTTCACCGATACGAAGGTTGTGTCGCCTAAGAAGAACATGGGCGAAGAGATCTATATGTACTCGGATCGATGCATTATGTGCACGCGGTGCGTGCGGTTTACTGATGAGGTCACCGAAACCCACGAGTTGATGATCGATGGGCGAGGCGACAAATGTACGATCGATATCTTCCCCGGCGTTGGGCTTAACAATCCGCTGGCGAGCAATGTGATTGATCTGTGCCCGGTTGGGTCGTTGCTCGATAAAGATTTCTTGTTTGCTCAGCGTGTGTGGTTCCTCAAGCGCAGCGCGGGGATTGATCCGTTTACGAGTTCGGGCGACAATATTTGGGTCGAGCATAACCAGGGTCGGTTATATCGCATCAAGCCTCGCACAAACATGGACATCAACACTTGGTGGATCACCGATGAGGTGCGTTATGGGTGGAAGTTCGTGCATAGCGATGCGCGATTGACCCAGCCGATGCGTCGTGAACATGGGATGATGGTCGAAGCAAGCTGGAGCCGGGCGTATGGGCAGGTGATTGATACTGTTCTCGGAGCCAAAGCTGACGGCAAGAAAACCGCACTGGTTGTTTCTGCAACTTTGACAAACGAAGAAGCGTACAGCTTGGTCAAGGCGACCCGGATGCTTGACGAGAATGTTGAGTTGTTTGTTGGACCAATCCCAACCGATGGCGAAGATAAATCATTCCCAAACCCGCAGCACACCAAACAGTTTGTACAACGGGCCGAGAAGGTGCCCAATGCCAAGGGCGTGAAGCGCGTGCTAGAAGCGATGGGCGGCTGCAAGGAATACGAAACATTCGTCCGCCGGGCTGGCGAGTATGGGGCTGTTGTCCTGACCGCGAACTTCCCGAGTACCTGGGTGACCGATTCGTTGGTCGATGCGATCGCGAACACCAAACTCATCTTGATCGACACCACCGATTCGGTGCTTTGCACCAAGGCTGAGGTTGTGCTGCCGTCATCGAGCTTCGCTGAGAAGAATGGGAGCTTTGAGAACTGTGATGGGATTATCCAGCACTTCGATCAGGGTATTCCGAATCAGCATCAATCGAAAGCTGAAGGCCAGATCGCGCTCGATCTGATCGAACTCGCCGCTGGCGGCAAGCTCGTCGAGCATGCACCAGGGTTTGGTTCATTGATTGTCGACGAACAACCCGGACAGGTCGCAAGCACAAACGATTCGATCTTGATCCCACGCGGCGAGCTCTACGAAGCCAGTGTTATCCGCGAGCGGATGGTCGATGAGGCTGATTCGCTGAGCATGTTCGGGAGCGATGTGAAGTTGCCGCCGCGTGTTGAGCTTGTTGAGTCGGATATGGAGATGGTTGAGCTTTAAGAGACTGAATCTAGTGTGAATATTTAAAAACCCCGTCCAAAGTGGACGGGGTTTTATTCTTTGTCATCAGATCTAGGCACACATACAAACAAAGAAGCTTTACCACTTATGTAGTTTCGCTTTGGATGCATCCGGTTTTTAGTTTGGGCTTTGGATGTAGCCGAGGCCGAGTTCTTTGGGTTGGTTGAAGGATTCAGGGTTGAGGTATTTGCCTTTTTCGGAATCTGATTTGAACTCTTCGATTGGGATTCTGTTTTGGTTTGCCCATGCGTCGTGGCGGATACCTGTGACTTGCCAGGAGACTTTGAGATTTGGGGTTCCGCCGGCGATGGTGAACTGTTGGGCGTTGGGCGAGGACTCGATTTCTGTGGCGATAAAGACCGGGGCATAGCCGCCGATGGTGGTGAGCTGGTAGCGGAATTCTTGGTTGAGTGCGTTGAAGTAGCTTGGGAGGGTGACGACTGCTTGGCCTTGTTTGTTGAGGATGACTACGCCGTCGTAGATGTTTTTCATGTCTGGTGATTCAACGAAGGAGTGGGAGAGGAACATGTTTGCGGGGTCTTGTGGGTGGTCGATTTTGAATGAGCCACCGGATTTGGAGAGGGTTCCATTGACTTGGACATCACCCTGGAAAAACCCTGCTTTTCCGCTGGCGCTTGAGCCGTAGATTCCCCAGCCGGAGCCAGCATGTGATCCATAGACACCGATACCGAGGGAGCCTGTGCCTTTGTTTTCACCGCGGACGGCAGCAGAGAAGAGGCCTGGTGYTAATCTGGTGATGGTGCCGTGGAGGGCAACAGCGAAGTTGGCATCGCTGCCTGAACTGAAAGATCCACCTGTTCCGCTGTTTGAGTCGCCTTTGATTCCGACATCATTTCCATGACCAAAGATCCCAGTGCCTGTGGGGTGGGAGTTATAGATATAGAGCGAAGTGCCGACATAGTTGTCATCTATAAGGACGGGCAAGTCTAAGGAGTTAGCTATGGTCGCGCGATTCGCGAGGACGGCCCTTGGAGATGCTGTGAGTTTTTGTCGCGGGGAGAGGGTTGTGTATCCACCTCCGCCGCCGGCCTGGCGTACGCGTATTTCGATATATTCTACGACTGAGGAAGAATAGCCGGAGAATCCAAAGTCGATTTCTACGGAGAAGAGCCCATCGATGACGGTGACGCCCAAGGCTTCGTCAAACTCAAGGGTGGCGATACCTGTGGGGTCATTATAGAGGCGGAACTGCAAGTCGTAGAGGCCGTTGGCGGGGACGCCGGCTACTTCGATGGTGCCTTGGTAGGTGAATTCGGTTTGTGCAGATGCCGAGGATGATGCGATGAAGAGTGCGGTGATGGCGGCGGCGATGATGGATTTGAACATGTGGTTTCCCTGTGGTTTAGATTCGTGTTGAGTGTATCGGTTTGAGAGTGATGATGTAGGGTTGGTATGTGGGGGAAGGTGTGATTTCGAGGTTATCGGAGGGTGTGAAGACACGGCTGCGCTGAAGACAGCGAGTCGTGGCGCCCGGCGTATGAAATAAGGGAACGGTTTTCTATACCTTTGCGAGGCGTGTTTTTACATTGTCGAGGACATTCATGAAGTTGATGTAGCCGTCGTAGGGGGAGTCGTAGGGGGAGAAGTATTTGTGRACATCGCCGTCGGCCCAGTATTTGGTGCACATGTAGTAGAAGTGATCGCTGGTGGTGAGTTTTCGCCAGTCGGTGAGGATGTGTTCGATCTCGGTGGATTGCTTTGGGTCGGCCTTGGCTTTGATCTCGACCATGCGGTCTTTGAGAATTCGTTCAACGCGGTAGGTTTCTTCGAGGGCGTTGTGTTGCATGGCGTTGCCTCGCCAGGCGGTGAGGTCGCGTTCGGTGTCGGCCCATGAGATGAACTCGGGGACATCGTACTCGCCGACGGGGTCGAAGCGTTGGAGCGCTTCACTCGGCGTGATGAAGTGGTTTTCTGTTGTGCCGTCGGCTTTGTGTGCGACATCGAAGATGGCTTCGGGGAGTTTTTCGAGGAACTGGAAGATTCCGGTGTCGGCCCATTGGTGTTCGCCGAAGGTTTCGTAATCCATGAAGAGGTTGCAGAGGTAGCCGTCGCCGTTGATTTGGTGGACCCACTTGGCGAACTTCTCGGCGTTGAGTGGCCATTCTTCCCAGCCTTTGTTTGAGAAGCGGAAGGCGATGTCGTCGGAGAGTTTGTAGTTCTTGAGCATCAATCCAAACGGGCGGCCGTTGGGCCCCATGATGGTTTGGCCGTCGTGTGCGGGGGGTTGGTAGATGTGGGCTGGGGAGCGGTAGCCCAGGTGTGAGTCGGTGCCTTCGCAGATGGTGCCGAGGAAGCGGGGGTTGCCGTCTTTGTCTTTGATTTTGGACAAGGCGTTGGCGAGTTCGTTGGCGTAGATGAGTTCGGTGTTTCGGAAGACCTTTGGGGTTTGGCCGAAATGTTGTTCGATCAGATTCGTGTGCATGTCSASCTGRTGRKSGAACTCGTCTTGGGAGTAGAKGWAGSWMAGYGAGTGGTARTAGGTCTCGGCGACGAACTCGMMGCAGCCGGTKTCRGCGAGCTCRACGAAGAGGTCGAGGACATCGGGTGTGAACTTTTTCCATTGCTCGATGACGGTGCCTGTGATCGCGTAGGAGATTCGGAAGTTGCCTTCGTGGCGTTTGATGAGATCGAGCATGAGCTTGGTCGTCGGGCGGTAGCACTTGTCGGCGACCTTCTCGGCGATSKSKKYGTTGRMYTCTTCGTGGAAGTAGAAGGGGTCTGTGTGGAAGACRGAGTAGGGCTTGAGGCGGTGTGGCTGGTGGACTTGGAAGTAGAAGACGATTGAGGCCATGGGATAACTCCGAATAGTGCGATGGGCACAAGAGTTATCATCGTGTGTTTTGGGTGGAATGCAAGAAGATTTGTGTGAAAGTTGGGAGAAGAAAGATTTGTACGCAGAGGGGGCAGAGATCGCTAAGGACGCAGAGAAGAGAAATATGCTATTCGGACGGAGGCCGGATACGACGCTTGATAGTGGCGGCCAAGGAAAGGATTGTGACGCAGGCTCCAACAACAACGAGGGAGGCAAGAGCAAGATGGAAGTTGGCAAGACTTGCGAGGACAGTAGTAAGCCAAGTGAGGGCCCAGAGAATGAGGATTGCAAAGATTAGCTCAAAGATGTTCATCTTGTTCTCTCAATCTTCTATGTCTTCATTGAGCTGACTTGGGCGATGGCGATGATGCTTAGGAGCATGACGGGGAGGAAGACGCCGATGGCGGGGGGGATTCCTGGGATGGATGCGGAGGCGCCGAGGACGCCGCCGATGAGGGAAATGATGGCGATCGGAGCGCATTTGATGGATTGCAAAACCATGTTCTTAGGCTCGCGGGTGATGTAGAAAGGCATCGAAATGATCAGGGCAAGCAGCGATGAGATCATCATCGCGAATCGGCCCCACTTGATGCGGGTATATCGAGCGCGCTTGGCTGGGTCGGTGAGGGTCTCGCGGTTGAGCATTTGGGAGATCTGCCGGAAGCTCAAGGCTTGCGAGTAGGACTCGAAGCGGTTCATACGGAGTTCGTTGGGATCGAGTGATGTTTCGATGCGGGCGAGTGGGGTGAAAGGTTCGATGAGTGCGGAGCCTCGGATTTGGGCTTTGCCGTTGACGAGATCCCACCCGCCGTTGCTGTAGGTCGCGGTGTTGGCGGTGATAACCCGGGAGGCTTTGCCTTGGTCATCGCGTTCGAGGATATAGACGCCTTGGAGGGTTTCCGTTTCGGAGTCGAATGATGCAGCGCGGAAGAGCCTGCCCGAACCATCGAGGGTGAGCGGGACAGCTGCTGCTTTGAGCTGGTGCGTGCCGGCTTGGCCATGATCACGGACAAGCAGCGGGGCGATTCGGGGGATGATGAGTTCGGTGTTGATGACCTGAAGAACAGTGAACCCGATGGCGATGATGATGACCGGGCGAACAACACGATGAAGCCCAACGCCGGCAGCCATCATGGCGACGAACTCTCGGTTTCGGGTCATCTGCGAGAAGGTAAAGCCCATCGCGCCCACGAGAATCATGCCGATAAGGAAGTTGTAGAGCTGGAGAAGCTTTGGCCACCAGAGATCGAAGATGAGCAAGACGGTGACGATCCATCGCCGGATGGTCGAGGGTGCCTCGTCTGCGTTTTGGATGCCCAGATTATCAGCGAGGCGGAGGAAGCGGTCCATATTGAGCGAGACATCGATGACCAATACAAAGCTGAACAGGATCACCAGCAATGCCATCACATTGAAGATGTACTGGCGAGCGATATAGCGATCGAGGATGGTCATGGGTACACAAGGATAGGAGGAAAGGAGGGATCAGGGATTGGGGATGGGTGATTTGGAGCAGAAGAGTTGATCGCAAAGTGTGTGTAAATCGGGAAGCCGGGCTCTTCTATAACTCAAACAACTTGCGAGTGGATCTTCCAATAGTGCTTGAACGATTCGGCAAAGGTGTAATCCTTCATGGCCTCGATGCCAGCAGCTCCCATTGTTTTTCGTTTGGGATCATCGATCGCAAGATCGACAATCGTTTCGATCCATTGGTTGTGCGCCTCGGCTGGAAGGACAAAGCCGGTGCGTTGATCTTCGGTAATTTCCTTTGGGCCGCCCTGATCGGTCACGATTACAGGTAAGCCTGACGCTTGCGATTCCATGACGACTTGCCCGAGGGTATCGGTGGTGGATGGGAAGATGAAAAGGTCGCACGATGCGTAGAGGGTTGCGAGTTCTACACCATTTCGGAACCCGAGAAAATGGGCGTGGTGTCCTTCGAGTGTTTTTTTCATCTTTGTGCGGTATGGGCCGTCGCCGATGATGATGAGTTCGATTTCCTTACCCGCTTGTTCAACACGCTGAACAATGGTTGGCCAGATCGCTTCAAGCATGGGCAGATTTTTTTCGGTGCTGACACGCCCACAGAATACGGCCTTGATTGAATCTTGATTGATCTTGTGTTGATCCCAGATGGATGGATCGCGCAGCGTGGCGTCGAACTTGGTGTTATCGAAGCCCGGCTTAAGGCGAATAAGTTTGTGTTTGGGGATGCCTATGGATTCGAGGCGGTCTGCGTAGTCTGCACTACGCGAGAACACGAAGCGGAACTGCTTATAGAAGGTACTCATCAACAAGCGGATGGCCGCCGACGCGAACTTGCTTGTGAAGAGTTCATCGATGTAGGCAGGAAAATCGGTGTGATAGACACCAACAACGGGGACACGCATGAGCTTGGCTGCGAGCATGCCGACCATGCCGACTGGGCCTGGGGTSGAKATRTGGATSACATCKGGGCGRWAYTSGTCGGCTGCSCKRAGCATSGCGAGCAWTGGGGGGAYYGCRAARTCGAGTGTGTCRTAKCCGGGCATTTTSRTCGCRAAGACAGGYTCRAAGTTGCGRACATTRTCWRCYTGMTYWAYYASWGSWGGCAKCTYCATGCGYGTGGTKGTGAAGACYRTSAGATCRYGRTTRKTKTCGTGWGCGSTYTGGGCGATGTTYTGGATGAAKCGRCAGACGCCGTTGATGTCGGCGARGGTGTCGGTGAACTTGAGAACWCGKRKGGGATGGGMAGGKTGAGGTKGCATGYGSRRRRAGTGTAGARGGGGWTSGSWAKKSGKKCWTRTAGAAAAGCCTCGCGCCGGGGGTATTGGCGCGAGGCTTGTGCAGGGGATGATCCGCAGCAACTTTGGCAAAGCTCGGAGAGCCAAGGCCGCCGACACCATTTGGAACATCCACACCCGCTGGGACTACCTCAAGTATCCATTTGGACTCATAAAAAAACACACGCATCGAGAGAAATTTCGATGCGTGTGTATGGATTATGCGGGCGTGTGTTCTGGGCGAATATTCAGAACGATTTGGCACCTACCCGGAGAGATCGCCCAAGAGCGTCAATACATTGGCAGCACTCTGCCGCTCGGCCAAGATGGTATAGATCGAGGCCTTCTCTAAGATTTGTGATCGGATCAGGTTCGAGCTCTCTTTGGCATAATTGGTGTCACGGATTTGTGAATAGGCACGGGCGACATTGATTTGTTCCTCTTCGAGAATCCGTCGCTCAGACTCAGATGCCCGGGCTTCGATCCCGACTTCAGCCTGCGCGGTGACGACCGCTTGGCGTGCGCCATCGACCAGGCGTTGGGCAGCTTCTGGATCTGTTTCGAGAACGCGCGACAGGTCTGAGAGCGAGACGGTCTCGGTGATGGGATCGCCTGTGGTTTCATCGGTGCCAACAACCATCTCGGTGGTGACATCGTTCATGATGTCGAGACCTGTCGCTGCTGCGATGCGGGTAATTCCGGTAAGGATTCCACCGATTTGCGTCTGGATCGCGCCCATTTCTGAGCTGGTCATGCCACCGGTGCTTGCGCCTTGAATGACGAGGCTGGTGAGATCTGAAACATTGTCGAGCGTCGCGCTCAGCCGACCATCTTGAATATTCAAAACCGCTTCGTTGCGCTCGAATGATGTGATCTTGGTTTGAATGACATTCAGGCGGGTCGCAAAGTTTTCGGACGCGATCAGCCCGGATGGATTATCGCTGGCACGGTTGATCGCGTTGCCCGTTGCCAATCGTTCGAGCGTGTTCATTGCTGAACGCTGATTCGAGTTGAGGCTATTGATAAGCAGTAACGATGTTGCAGAGTTGATGCTGGACATGTACCAAGCGTCTGATACAGGCTTGTTGCATGCAAGCCAATATGACCAACTCAGCGTTCGCTGTGATGGTGAGTGAAGATGGCGAAGAAACTTGGAGCCCGATAATCATTTGATCAATCTATGGTTGATTGAATCGGATGAATTAGTTGATGGCTTTGGCAATCTGGGCGGCGTTGTCGATCAGGCTCAGGACATTCTGTGCGCTCTGGCGGTTGATGCGAATCGCCATGATCGAGGCTTGTTCGAGGATCTGCGCTCGAATAAGCTTGGCGGATTCGGCTGCGAAGTCTGTGTCTTCGATTGATGAGAGCGAATCAGAAAGGTTGATGAGTTCTTCAGAGAGGACATTGCGCATCGAATCGATCTCATTGAGTTCGTTGCCGATCGCGCCTCGGGTGGTGGCGATCCGATCGACTCCTTCTTGGGCGATCTCTTGAGCGCGTTCTGGATCATCGAAAGCCAGATCGGCGAGGCTGTTGAGTTCTGAAGCGATCGAGCCTGTGGAATATTCGCTGAGGATATTCTGGCCTTTGAATGTGGTGCTCTGTGCGATGTGATCGATCGAGCTGAGGACTGATTCGATTTCGAGCTTGATCGCGTCTTGCTCTTCTTGCGAGTTGCCCGCGAGGTTGGCAGCCTGAACAACAAGCCCGTTGAGATGGGCGAGTTGATCGCTGATGACCGAAAGCCCGCCTTCTTTGGCGCCAAAATAAGATTCGGTCTGGGCGAAGGATTTGAGTTGAGATTCGATCGAATAGATCCGCGTTTTGTGGAGTTCAGCAGCGATCATCCCTGACGGATCATCCGAAGCGCGGTTGATGCGTTTGCCTGTGGATAGGCGTTCGAGCGATTGCTCGATCTGGGCCTGGTTTTGGCTGAGGGCACGAAGCCCGAAATGGAAGTTGCCTAAGCTGCCTGCATACATAGTGGTATGATCGGACGAAACCCAAGGCTGATGAAGCGTAAAGTATTGTTTGTAGACGATTTGGAACACACTTAAAGCGGGTGGATAACTTACCAATGAGCAATGATCAGCATGAGTTTGACCAAGATTGGGACCTTTCTGAAGGGCTTGACCCTGATGGGCCTTCGGCGATGGATCTGGACCGATTTGGGTCTGAAGTGGACCCATGCCCCAATTGCGAGGCGATTATCTATGACCAGGCCGAGTTATGCCCCAAATGTGGGTGGTATTTGCTCAAAGAACCCAAATCGGTCTCTCTTTGGGTTGTGGGTGGGGTCTTTGGTTTAATTCTGATCATGCTTTGGTTTACATTCTGATTGTTTTATCTGGTTTTGTTTGGCATGTTCTTTTCCACTGATCTTTGTTCTGAGCACAATCGGGAGCATCCATTGGGTGGAATCGGCCGTATAGTGGTAGGGACAGCGCTGAGGGGGTACGCTCAGTGGCACAGAGCTTTTCTATGTCGATATACATGTCATCACAGGCATGTCGAAAAACCCTTTCGGAGTATTTATGTCTATTTTGACCACGCACACCCAGCCGCGTCTGCCCCGAGTTCGCACTTTTAAGCGAGCCTTCACACTTCTTGAGCTTTTAGTGGTGATCGCCATCATCGGATTGTTGATTGGAATCTTGCTCCCAACGCTCAGTGGTGCTCGCCAAGCGGGGATGACCTCGAGCACACAGAGCATGATCAATGAGTTTACGAATGCTTCGAGTTCGTTCTCAAATGATCATGGCTCGGAGATGCCTGGTTATTACTCACCCACCGAGATGGGCAGCACAGATAATCTAGAGAACGCCAAAATGTCCGCGATGGAAAACGCGATGCTCGATTTGGGCGGGACCGATCTTATCCTCGGATTCCGCGGCGACACCGGCGTTCCAACTGTTGATGTTGCGAGTGGATTTATTGAAATCGCACCCTTTGTTGGTGATCAAAACAAAGAGCCTTTGATTGTGAACTTCAATCTGATGGGCGCGACCGGCGCCTACTTCGCACCTGATGAAAAGTTCTACCGCACGATGGACCCTGTTTCACAACAGCAAGGTGATTCTGGCAATAGCGGGCAGAACTTCATGCCTGATGTTGTTGATGCCTTTGGCAATCCGCTTCTGGTTTGGGTCAAAGACGAAACCGCGCGTGGGTCGATTAACCCTGATGATCCTGGAGGCGAAGACGCGATCTATCGCCAGTTTGCTCAAGTCACCTCTGATGTTGCTGGCGCCCCAGCCTGGTTCTATCTTGCGTCGAACCAAACATTCTTTGGCGATAATGCGGTGAGTGTTGGCGATTCGGGACGATATCAAGCTGAGTTTAGTGGGATTGGATTGCGTAACGGAATCATCCGACCAGCTGCGGCCGTGATTGATGTTGAAGACCGGATTCATACGCTTGCGACGCTCTTGGCAAGCCCGTCGTATTATGTACTCGAGACCGGCGAAACACTTGGCGACCTCACCGTCGTAAGCGGTGTGGATGCTGATAATATCTACCCGGCCAAACCTCGCGGGCGGCTGATTGTTCAGTCGGCGGGTGCCGACGGATACTACTTTGGCACCAGCGACAGCGGGTGGAGAACCAACTCCCGGGCAGATGGCGGCTCGTTCAAGCTTGTATTCGGAAACAACTACAAGCTTCACAACGGCACACGCATGCTCGAYGAAGATGGCAAAGCGATTGTTGGCGATATCGCCAGCGATTTTGATGATGTCTTGGGCACTATTAACTAAACACTGATCGATCGCAGTACTCACTGCCCCGTCACAACCCTGCATATGCGGGGTTGTTTTTTTGTGTATTCATTCGCAATAATGATCGAATCCGAGTACAACAGTGTGGTGTCTGTTGATCTGATTCAGTTTGTTCGTCGGCGAGCCTTGGGCGTGTTCCTTGCGATGGCGCTTGGGATCATGCTCGGAGTATGGCTCGGGGCTAGGCCCCCTTCTCCAAACGCTGTGCTGTCGTTTGGGATTGCAAGTGGACTAATGGCCATTTCGATTCCTCTCCGATCACATGCAAAATCGCTTCTCATATTCTTCGCGATAGTCGCGCTCGCGTGTGGATACTCACAACTTCGGCTTACCCAAACACCAATGGATCGGCTTGATAAGTTGGTAAGTCACACAGTTGATCATCCAACACAATCTCGCGTGCCGATCCGAGTTCGAGGCGTGTTGATCGACTCGATCAACACACAATACTCTGCGCTCCAGCCCGGCGAGCCCGCGATGTGGAAGACCACACAGACGAACACACGATTAAACATTGACAGCGTGTTCTTTACCGAGCAGTCTGGCGATGGAGCATGGGTCGATGCGTCTGGGATCGTGAAGCTGATACTGCCCGAGTCGTTTATTGATGGGTCGATGTTTGCTGGCGGGGATCGTGTTGAGCTTGTGGGGCTGTTTTTGCCTACGCGTGATCGGCGAAACTTTGGAGATTTAGATTGGCCGCTTCTTGGGGCGCAATCTGGGCGGGTTGGCTCGATTGTACTTACCAGTGAATCATTGATGATTCCGATTGAGCACAAAGCCCCGCTCTCGGCGATGATGGGCACGCTGAGCAGGTGGCGGAGCGGGCTTGAAACACGCGCGATGCGTGCGATCGGACTTGGCTTGCGAACTGAATCATTTGATCATCGTGAATCATACCGCCCAATGCTTGGCGCGTTTTTGCTCGGGCAGCGTGACCGATCGTTTGAAGAAGTATATGAATCGTTCCAGCGGGTCGGGGTGGCGCATGTGCTTGCGATTTCTGGATTTCATCTTGCGATGGTTGTTTTTCTGGGCGTGTTTCTGATCCGGTTTGTGGGGGAATATCCACGCGTTGAAACGATCGCGATGGTTTGTATATTGGTTGCCGGGATGCTTGTGGTACCAATGAGGCCTCCGATTGTTCGGGCGGGTGTGATCGTGATGGCGTTGCTTATTTCTAGCCATGCCGGGCGTCGGTATGATCGATTGACCACCTTGGCCTGGGTCGGATGTGGGCTTTTGATTTGGCGCCCGATGGATGTGTTCTCGCTCGGGTTCCAGCTCAGCATGGGGGTTACCGCGTTGTTGGTTGTACTCTCAGACAACGATCAGCACGCCACGCTCAGCCGAGCGACATTTACACTTGCACATGAAAAGAGAACGCGCACCCCGAGCGGCTTGGCTGGACGAATCATGTGGTCGATCGTGAATGTTGCCAAAATCAATATCGCATGCTGGCTCGTTGCGATGCCTGTGATTATCTTTCATGCGGGGATTCTCAGCCCATACGCGCCCATTGTGTCATTGGTGTTGATCCCGATGGTGGTCATTACGATGGTGTTTGGGTATATGCAGATCGCGCTGGGTGTTGTTGCTCCCGAGTTGTCGATGCACACGATTTGGATGATCGATTCGCTCGCCAGCGTTGTTGGATCGTTTGTAGGATGGGTGGATGGTTTGCCCGGTTCATCGGTGAGGCTGGTAAGAGTTGGTCCGATGTGGACTATCTCAGCGAGTGTTGTGATTGCGATGTTGATCACCAAACAAATACGCATCGATCGGCGATTCACCCAAGCGATATGTGTGGGGATGCTGGCGTGGACGGCGTTTGTGTTTATCGAGCCGATGGCGAAGCATGAGCGCGCAGCATTTCGGATCGATATGGTTGATGTTGGAGATGGATCGTGTTTGATGCTTCAGTCTGGCGGGGAAGGCTTGATCTGGGATTGTGGCTCGCTCAATCGACGCGTCGGCAAGACAAGCTCGCTGGTTGCTCGCCATGTTGGAATCTCAACAATCCGCACCGCGATTGTGACGCATGATAACATTGATCATTTTAATGGGTTGATCAAACTCGCCCCGCTCGTTGGGCTCGAGCATATCTGGATATCTCGCAGGCTGATCGAACATCCATCGCAGAGTTGGATCGAAACACGAGCAGTTCTTGAATCGATGGGCATCACGATTGGGGAACTGGCACGCGGCCAAACGATCATGCTCGGCGAGACATCGCTCGAATGCCTTTGGCCCGACCCAAGCTTGATTGCTGGCATGAGTGAAAACGACACCTCGGTTGTGATCCGAGCAACCGTTCTCGTCGAGGGGAATGAAAAGCGAGTTGCCTTATTCACTGGCGATATTGTGCGCGATGCGATGGATGCGATTGTGCGCACATACCCCGGTTTGAAAGCGGATGTGCTTGAGCTGCCTCACCATGGAAGCGTGAAGGCGGGTGCGTTTGAGTTTGTACACTCGCTTGAACCTGTAGTTGTGCTTCAATCGACCGGGCCGAGCCGACTTGGTCATGCGCGATGGGATGAGATTCGTGGGTCAACATCTTGGTATGCCAGCGCGGATCGCGGCGGGGCGTGGGTTGAGATTGATCATGCTGGCCAAATCACGCATGGCTGGGCTTGGGAATAGATTTTGTTCGCTATTGAGCAACGAACATTGGATCTTTCCCCTCAAGCACCCGCACAAGATCGCGCACAACCCAGCTCATTTGTTCTTTGGCATCGCTCGTTGCTGATGCAATGTGGGGGGTGATGGTGATGTTGTCGAGTGTGCATATCTCGGAATTTATCGCGATCGGTTCTGGGTCGTGGACATCGATGATGAGTTGAGCGTTTGGATTGGTGCGTGCGAATGCGATCGCAGCAGCATGATCGATCACAAAGCCTCTGGAGGTGTTGAGGAGGATCGCGGTGTCTTTGAGTTGATTGAAGAATGATGAGGCGAGCAGTTGATGGTTTCCTGGTCGGCCATCAACATGGATGGAGATGACATCGCTTGTGCGTGCGAGTTCTTCGATTGGCATTGGCGTGCAGCCGAGCCGTTCGCCTTCGGGAATCTCACGGAGATCGGTATACACCACGCGCATGCCCAGAGCGCATGCAACGCGTGCGAGCGATGATCCGATTTTTCCAAAGCCAACGATTCCGAGTTGTTGATCGACGCAGGTTGCGGGGGAGATCGCATCTTGGCGCGCTGTGTGCCAGGCTGATGATGAGACTGGTTTATCGAGCGTGTGGATTGATCGGATCGCACGGAGCATCATCTGTGTGACATATTCAACGACCGCTTGGGTGTTGGCGATCGGCGTATGCACCACAACGATCTGTCTCGCTTTGCATGCGGGGAGATCGATATTGTCGAGCCCAACACCCGCGCGGGCGATAACTTTGAGGTTGGGTGCTGCATCGAGAAGTTCTTGATCAACAATGGAGTAGGTTCGGACGATCAATGCTTGCGCATCAGCGAGTTGTTCCAAAAGATCGGCGCGTGCATTCGAGTTTGGCACTACGAGATGCACTCGTTGGGCAAGCCATTGTTGAGGGGCTTGGGCGATGGGTTCGCCAAGGACAACAACAGGTTTGGGATGAAGATTGGTTGGATTGGTCACGGGAGAATGATAGATCGTGATGTTCTTGGGCGGCTGACGATCCACGAATCGGGGGTCTGAAGGTGGATGGAATCTGGATAAGATCTGTATTCTTTGTGGAAACTGGAGGAATTGGCCAGAGTAGGCCGATGGATGTTGAGTCGCCGGGGATGAGTTCGTTGTTTCGAATCGGCGTGATTTGCACAATGACTGTGCATCGCAGCATTTCTTATTAAGCACGGAGGCTTACCAATGAACAAATCCGACCTGATCGAAGCCGTTGCTTCAGAACTTGAAAGTTCAAAATCTGAAGCTGGAAAAATGATCGAAGCAGTGATCAATGCCATTTCTGACGGGCTCAAATCCGAAGATAAAGTCGCGATCAGCGGGTTTGGTACTTTTACCAAGAAGCACCGCGCTGCTCGTGTTGGGATGAACCCCGCGACCAAACAACCGATCCAGATTAAGGAAAGCACGACTTGTTCGTTCAAGCCTTCGCAGCACCTCAAGGATGAACTCCATGAGCAAGCGGCGCAACTTGTTTCCTAACTGAGGTAAACACCTCACTTGAAATCTGTGCAAAAAACGCACAATATGACCCATTATTGTGCCTCTTCTAACTCTTCAAAGACCAGCGACATGCTGGTCTTTGTTTCTTTTTGAATTCTGGCGCGTATAGAAGAGATCGTTCTTGACAAAGAGAAAAATTGTGAGAGTGTATCGCTGGCGATGATGCTGATAAAAAGGAGACGATGATCATGATTAACAAACTGCGCACCTTGTCCATAACTGGATTGTTTTTTTTAGGGCTGGCCTTTGGGAGTGGGAATATTGCCCATGCCCAGGCAACCGACCCGGTCTCAAAGATTCATTCGTATGGGCAATGGGATTTGGTTGAAATCAAAGACACTGCTGACAGCGTGATGGGATTTTGGGCTATCCCACGCATCGATGTTGAGGTTGGCAATATCCGTAGGCTTTGGTTTGAAGCATTGCCCGGCGAAGAATGGAATGTCTGGGCGTTTGAACCTGTAGCGATCTTTGAAAAAATTGATAACTTGCTCTTGGATGGTGCGAGTGATGATTCGATCGACATATTGAACTATCGCGAATCGATCGCAGCAGACACCGCTACAAACCTTGATGTTGATGGTGGGATTGACGGATTGGTCGTCAAAGGGTTTATTGAAGGCGATCCATTGACCGAAGCTGCGGGTTCGCTTTCTGATCCTTCCGTGATGATTGATCTTTTGGCAGATATTGGATATCCGATTGCTCCAGGCATGAGCGACTTGATGGTCAGTGGCACTGCGGGGGTAAATGTTGGAATGAACCCGGCCACGAAACAATCGTTGGATTGTTTGCGTTCTGGAGGGGATACATGTAGCGAGTGTATCTGCTCGCGCGCGGGCGGAACGATCGAAGTCACGCCTTGGGAAGTTGATGATGGCGTGTGGGTTGATTTCCATACCCGACTCCGCTGTACCTATRCACGAATCGAAACACACACCTATTGGAAGACTGGTATTGATCCAGACACTTGCGATAACTGCACCGCTGGGTCGGAGGATGAGCCTTTGATCAATGTGGTCGAACGGACATTGATTATCCATTGGTATGATGAAACGAGCTGTCCTGCAACACCGGGCGGCTGATTCAAGAGTTGATACAACGAGCCTCATGCTGATTCAATCGAATTCGCATGAGGTTTTTTTATGCCTCTTGTTATTGATTGAATGCGTTAGTCGCGAGATCGATCGCGGCGCCGAGGGCGGCGGCTTTGTTGACTGTTTCTTTGAACTCGAGTTCGGGGACCGAATCGGCCACGATCCCGCCGGCGGCTTGGATGTGATATTCCCATCGCCCGTCAGGATTCGATTCATCAAAGCGATCGATAGGAACGACCATTGTGCGGAGGGTGAGGGCGATATCCATTTCTTGATCGAGCGAGACCCATCCGAGCCCGCCGCCATAGGGGCCTCGACGGACCTTTTCGAGCTCGTCAATAATCTGCATGGCACGGATCTTTGGTGCACCAGAGATCGTGCCGACAGGTAATGCTGCGCGAAGGGCATCCCAACAATCGAGCCCTTCGCGGATGGTGCCTGTGACGGTTGATGAGATGTGCATGACATGCGAATAGCGTTCGATGTGCATGAGTTTGGAGAGTTCGATGGTGCCAGGAACAGCGACAACGCCGACATCGTTCCTGCCCAAATCGACAAGCATGGAATGCTCGGATATCTCTTTGGGATCGGCGAGCAGGTCTTGCTCCATCGCCATGTCATCCGCTGGGGTTCGTCCTCTTCTTCGGGTGCCTGCGAGTGGGCGGTTGGTGACGATGAACAGGTTTTTATCTTTTTCGTCTCGCCGAACCCGACAGAGAATTTCTGGGCTTGATGCGACGAGGATGGAGCCTGTGGTTTGCATGTAGACCATGTAGGGCGATGGGTTGACTGCGCGCAGTGCGCGATAGACATCGAATGGGTCTGCGTTGGCTCGGCGTTCGAAGCGGTGTCCGAGGACAACCTGGAAGATGTCGCCTTGCTTGATGTACTCTTTGGCCTTATTGATCATCGAGGCGTGTTCGTCGGGCGTGGTATTGCAGGGCATTGGTGTATTGCGCGACGATGTGTTGTCGCTTCGCACTCGTCCCAGTGGGAGAGGCTTGGAATGTTCTTGCACTTGATGAGCGAGGGCATCGAGCGATTCGAGAGCCTTTGTGTAGACAGTTGATGGATCATCATCGCGCATTACAAATGCGAGTTTCACGAGATGAACAAGTTTGTCAACATGATCGAAGATGACGAGTTCGTCGTAGAACCCGAAGGAAAGATCGGGGAGGTTTCGATCGTCGGCAGGGGCATGATCGAGCGAGAGCTTTGTGGGTTCTGCATATCGAACGGAGTCGTAGCCGGCATAGCCAAACCAGCCGCCGAGGACACACTTGGGGAGGAGGCCTTGGTCGGCTGATGATTGTGGGATCGCGAGTGACCAGTGTTTGCCGAGTTCTCGGAGTGTCTTGAGCGGATCGGGCTGAGTGGTGGTGGTCGAGCTTCCTTCGTGGTGATCGGTGATGGTTGTTTGATCAGCTTTGGCAACAAGCTCGAGCTTTGGATGGGCTGCGAGGATGGAGTATCGCCCTTGCTGATCGCCGCCTTCGACCGATTCGAGGAGGAAGGAGGGTGCGGTGCGTTGATCGCTTGATACGAGTCGACGGTAAGCCAGCACCGGGGTGAGTTGGTCGGCGAGGACTCGGATCGCGATAGGGATCACGATGGCCTGGGCATGAGTGTGGGCATCGGAGGTTGAATCACAAGCTGCTCGTGCTTTGGTGAGTGTGTCGATGAAGCCTGATTGGGTGATACTGGGCATAGATAGGAGTGTATGCGGCGAACCTTTGGGGCATGGCAGCCGTAGTATGTGGACATGTTTTTACAAACTCGTATATTGATGATTGTCGGCTCGATTTTGACTTGCTCGCTCTGTGCTTGTGAAACCAAAGCCGAGCCAAACGATGAAATCATCGTTGTTGAGTCGGCGGATGCGGATGATCAGCCGATTGATACAACGCTCAACCCGCCAGCACCAAGCTCTGGTCTTTCTGGGTCGTTTATTGAGGTCTTTGCACAGATCAAAGAGCAAGATCCGATCCGCCGAGCGGGCATGCGAGCGAACCTGCTTCGCCAGATTCAGATGATCGTGCCAGTTGTGGTTGTTGTTTCTGACGCACCGAGTTATCTTGCAGCGATTTCGAAATGGGAAGGCATGGTTCGGTTCCCGATTCTTTGGGACGATGGAACAAGCCAGGCCCATGAAGATATCGCACGGTTTGTGCGATCATTCGATCCTGAGCATGTGGTGATGTATAGCGGAGCTGGCGAATCATCATGGGTTGGGAGCCGAGAGCAGAAGGAAGCTATCTTCGAATCTGTCTTGGCCAAAGCAATGAATGATTCTGCTGTTGATTGGCATGATGCGATATCCGCGCTTGATGTTCAGGGGATTGTGAGCCCTGGGATTGTGGTGACGGATGTTTTGGATCGAGCTTGGCCGGCAGCGTTGGCGCTCAGTGCAGGACGGATGCAGCCGATCGGTTTTGTGAACAAGCCATCAGCTAAACCATATCAGACTGTGACGACTACGGATGCGGATTCGCTCGAACGAGCGATTGAACGGGTAGCGAGCCGAACCGGAAAAACTTGGAACACGATTGGCGATGATATCGATGCGATCACGCTGGTGATGAACACGGGAACGATGATCAAAACCGGCAACGGCTCACGCGATCGGCTGGCGTTGAGCGATCGGATTGGTCGACGAGAATCCAATGGTGCTGGGGCGCAGTGGGCATGGTGTGGGCAGATTATTGGAACTGAATCTCGTGCTGTATATCAGGCGATGTGTGCGTTGTTTTTGACGATTGATCAGGCGTTTATCTTTGATGGGTATAGCGATCAGCCGCCTTGGAGTTCGTTTGATGGGACGCAAGCGGGCGAAGCGTTACGATCGGTCGGCTTTGAGGTCGAGCTTCACGATCAGCCTAAAAATCGGATTACAGATTGGAAAAGCCGAATGGTTCGTCCGATTGGGGATGCCGATCGCAGTCCTGGATCGGCAGGTTTGTTTTTGATGAACTCAAAGGGAACTTCGGATCAGTTTGATCTTCCGGGAACGACTGATGGCAACGCCAAGCCTGGGCACATGCCGATTTTGAATGTGCCTATGGCCATGCACATTGTGCACTCCTTTTCGCTCCAAAGACCATTCGCGAGAAATACTGTTGGCGGACGATTGATCGAGCGGGGTGTGTTTGTGTATGCGGGCTCTGTAGATGAGCCGTTTCTTCATGCCTTTGTTCCTACACCAACCATCGCACGAAGGCTTGGGGGCTCGTTGGCGTTTGCCGCTGCTGTTCATTATGACAAAAAAGCGGTATGGAAAATCGCAGTGCTTGGTGATCCGCTGGTGACTGTTGGCCCAAGCGGGCGACGGATAGATGCCGAGTTTGTAGTGCCTGGCTCGATTGATCTTGATGACCGATCGAAGCAAAGATTAAAAGCTGGCGATTATCTCGGAGCGATCGAAGATCTTTCATTCCTTGGTCGCGATGATGCGATCGCACGAATCGCTCTGGCATTGATGAAGGATCGCCCTGAAGAGTTCAACTCCAAAGTTGCTCTGGCATCACTCCCGTCGCTCTTCCGAAGCGGAGAATATGACAAACTGCTCGATGCCTACGAACGGCTTGACGCGGTTGGGCAAGTTGACCATTTGATGCAAGATCTGCTCTGGCTCAGCTCGCCGTATTTGCTTGCACGAGCTTCTGGTGAAACAAGCGAGCGGGCTCGTATTGAAGCCATTTTACGGGCCAATATTCGTTCTGGACAGAGTGTGCAGGATGCTGAAGTTTTGGCAATGTACATGCGAAAACGATCGATCGACCAAGCCGTCGGAGTGCTCGAAGCTCTTCGTCCAACTCTCAAGCCATATCTACTCAAACAACTCGACCGGGCGATTGCACGGGTTCGTAAATAGGCCTATCAAGTAGGTCAATAATGACCCGTGCGTTCAACGCGCAGCACTCGACCTAGGATAGTTCATGATTCAACTCGGCGTTAATATCGATCATGTCGCGACACTTCGTCAAGCGCGATACCCAGGAGTGGTTGWCCAAACCCAATGTTTGGTTGAGCCAGACCCTATTCGCGCTGCTCACGAGGCGGAGCTTGGTGGGGCCGATGGGATCACGGTGCATCTGCGTGAAGACCGTAGGCATATCCAAGATCGCGATGTTGAGTTGCTGCGTCAGCTTGTTAAGGCCAAGCTAAATCTTGAAATGGGCGCGACTGATGAGATGGTGGAGATTGCTCGAACGATCAAGCCTCACACGGCGATGCTTGTTCCTGAAGGGCGTCAAGAGGTGACGACCGAAGGCGGGCTTGATGTTCTTTCGCAGATGGATCGGCTTAAAGATGTTGTCGCCAAACTCAAAGACGGTGATATGGTTGTCAGTGCGTTTATCGATCCTGATGTGAAACAGATTGAAGCAGCTCGGGCTGTTGGATTCGATGTGTGCGAGGTGCATACTGGCCCATTTGCACACGCCTTTGCGTCTTGCGGCGGCGATCTTCTTCGCCCACAACTTGTGCAAGAACTCAAACTCGTCGAAGAAGCCGGGTGTGCGATTATTGATTTGGGAATGCGGTTTAATGCCGGTCATGCGCTCAACTATCACAATGTTCATCTGATCTCAAAGATGGTAGGGATCAATGAGCTGCACATTGGGCACTCAATTGTGTGTCGGTCGATCTATGTCGGTCTTCGCCAAGCGGTCGCCGAGATGAAAACATTGATGATCAACACTCAGAACTGTCAGAACTGATCATGACGAGTGAAACACCCTAATCGCAAGTTTGCTATTGCGTGYGTTGTGTTTTTCGCTAGGATGTACACATGGCAAATCMAACTGCACCARGGACAGGCGCACTCCAAGTAAAACGCAAGAAATCAAAGCGCAACGAGCGTGGTGCATTTGTTGATCATCAGGCTGCGATTGATTTTCTTGATAGCCGAGTGAATGTCGAACACACCGCGCCAGACAAGGTGAACAGCGATGTTTGGAAGCTTGATCGCACTCGCGCCTTGCTTAAAGAGCTCGGCAACCCGCAAGACGGGCTTGCGATTGTGCATATTGCTGGTTCCAAGGGCAAAGGATCAGTATGCAATATGCTCGWATGCACACTCGAATCCTGCGGCTATACAACCGGTATCTTTACGAGCCCGCATCTTATTGATGTCCGCGAACGGGTGCGGATAGGCTCTCGGATGATAGAGGAGGCACTCTTTGGTCAGGTACTTGAACAATGTCGAGATGCTGCGAACACGATTGAAGCCGAGCATGGAAAAGCGACCTACTTTGAGTTGATCACCGCGCTCTCGCTGGTGGTTTTCGCACAAGAGGCTGTTGACCTTGTTGTGTTGGAAACCGGAATTGGTGGCCGACTCGATTGCACCAATGTAATCACGCCTGTAGTCTGCGGGCTCACGAGTATTCACCTTGAACATACGCAGATACTCGGCGACACACTCGTTGCGATTGCCAAAGAAAAGGCCGGGATCATGAAGCCGGGGGTAACAACGATCTCGTCGCCTCAGGATGAAGAGGTGACCAAGATTTTCCGCGAGCATGCCCTCGAAGTGCAATCACCGATCAAGGTTTTGCAGGATGACATTTTGTATTCTCGGCGATTCCAATCTGGTGTTGGTCGCGGGCCTCACGCTCGTGTGTGTGTTGGCGAGGAGCAAAGTGGGTTTGAGCATATTTCGGTGCCTTTGATGGGCATGCACCAGGCAGACAACTGCGGATTAACGCTTGCGATTCTTATGGAGCTTCGCGAGCATGGCTTTGATCTTCCTGAGCGGATGATTATTGCAGGTCTTGAGCAGATTAATCACCAGGGCAGGCTCGAGCGGATTATGGAATCGCCTCGGATTTATATTGATGGTGCCCATACTCCTGAGAGTGTTCGTGAAACGCTCAAAGCGGTCGGGGCCCATCTTGATTACGATTCATTGGTGGTGATTTTTGGATGTGCATCGGACAAGGATATCAAAGGGATGCTTCATGAGCTTGGCCGTGGAGCGGACAAGGTTTTGTTTACCAAAGCATCGAACAACCCGCGCGCGATGGACCCTGATGAACTCGCGAGCCGATTTGCAGAAGGCCATAGTGTGATGGGCGAAGCAAAGGCGAGTGTAAAAGAAGCGATTAATGTCGCGGCTCGCTTTGTGACCGGGAACGATTTGATTTTACTGCTCGGCAGTTTTTATATTGCTGGCGAAGCAAAATCATTGATTCAAGCCAGCAAGGCAAAGCGATAGCACAGCATCAACAACGAATTACTCGACTCGCCATTTGATCACATTGGCGACTTTGTTGCATTCTGTTCATATACTCGCACTCATCCGAACAGATGCCTTGTGCATCACCACCACTTAACCTACTCATGGAGTTGTACTCATGTTTGAATCTATCCGCGTCGCATCAAAGGGCAAAGCGAGCATGCTTATTGTCGGGCAGTTTAAGGGCGAAAGCCTCAACACAGAAACCAAAGCCCTCGACGCCGACGGCTCGCTTGTCAAAGCATCAAAAAGAGCCGACGCAAACGGTGCACTCGGATCAATCGTCGAAGTGCATGGCTCGAACGGCTATGAACGCGCATTGATCGTCGGGCTTGGATCACGCGAAGGCTTTGATGCTGGCTCGCTCCGCAAGGTTGCAGGCAAAGCAGGACGAGCGATCGCAAAGGCGAAAGCAAAGAGTGCAAACTTCCAGATYTGCATGGCMCTYAAGAARYTSAARAARKCWGACKCKGTCGATGCGTTYRYYGCKGGYKCGATGATCGGYGAAGGGCTYGGKATGTTGTCRTGGTCGTTYGATTCGCTGCGTGGGTCAGCGACGAATCTGCCGACACAAACCAAGCTCGCGGTTCATAGCTGCTGTAGCGCGTTTAACGATGGTGTCGAGCGTGGGCTTGGGTTTGCAGAAGGCACGAATATTGCGAGAACGCTTTCGCAGACGCCTCCGAATATTGCGACCCCGATGTGGATCGCCAATGAAGCCAAGAAGATGGCACGCAAGAGCAGTAATCTGAAATGCACTGTGATGAGCGGCAAAAAACTCGAAGAAGAACGCCTCACCGGGCATATCAATGTCGGCAAGGCATCAGAGAACAAGCCTTGTATGATTCGTCTTGAGTACACGCCCGCACGCGGAAAATCAAAGAAGCCGATCGTGCTTGTTGGCAAGACCATGAGCTATGACACGGGCGGCTTGTCGATCAAGGTTGGCGGCGGAATGGCCGGGATGAAACGCGATAAGGATGGCGGATGTGGTGTCTTTGGAGCGATGCACATTATCGCCAATGTCATCAAACCAAATCGCCCGGTGGTTGCACTCTTGGTCAGTGCCGAGAACTCGATTAGTGATGAGGCTTATCGCCCAGACGATGTACTCACCTTCCGCAACGGCGTAACCGTTGAGATTACCAATACCGATGCTGAAGGGCGATTGGTATTGGCAGATGGTTTGTGCTGGGCGTGCGAGAAAGAAAATCCAGAATATATTGTCGACATCGCAACGCTCACCGGCGGCGTAGTCGTCGCGCTCGGTTCTGTCTTCGGCGGAATGTGGTGTGATGATGATGATCTTCGTGCCAAGATTGAAGCTGCGGGCGAATCGACMGGCGAACTCGTTTGGCGCATGCCTCACCATGAGAAGTACAACGCGATGATGAAGTCGCCGATTGCTGATATTCTCAACTCGGCTCCGWTTCGCGAAGCCCATCCGATCCAGGGAGCTGCGTTCTTGACCTACTTTGTAGAAGAGGGTGTCAAGTGGGCCCATCTTGATATCGCAGGGACGCATGCGTTGAAGAAGGATAATGAGTTTATGTGTGCTGGGCCCAGCGGGTTTGGTGCGCGTTTGCTTGCGGATCTTGTTGAACGAAGCTAGTCCAACTCAAGTAAAACCAGAGACAACGCCTCGGATTATTCCGGGGCGTTTTTTATAATGCTATATCCATCGGCGTGTAGCTTGCGTGTAAGCCTCATATTCACCTGCAAACTGGGACCGAAGAATGGTTTCCTCTGGTTCGATAAAGAGTACAGTGATGATGCCAATGAAGATGAGCGGGATTGGAAGGGCGACAAGGTTGGCCGTCGTGATTACGAAACCGGCGATGATGATGGCCATCGCGAGATAGATCGGGTTGCGTGAGAAACGGTAGATACCTGTCGTGATTAAACTCGTCGGTGTATGCCCAGGATGGATGGTGGTTTTGTGTTTGAGAAACTGTAACGCGCACCAGAGGATAATGGCCACACCAATCGCGATCAATGCGTAGCCGACTTTGTTCCAAGGCGATTCGAGAACTCGAATAGGCGGGACAAACCGATCGAYGAGATAGACATCAAAGAYCGCAAAGAGCATCCAGATTGGTGGTATGAGTCGCATTGGAATAGCTTATGAGCAGCCACACCCGCCCGATGAACAGCAGCTACCTGATGCGGAGGCTGAAGCGGAGGCTTTGGTCGCGCCCCAGCCTTTGGCGTTCATCCAGCTTCGCATCTTCATGCCCATCGCCCACGCCATCAGAAGAATGAAGATGACGGCTGACACTTCTTTGTATCCAAAGCCATGCGACCCGTGTTCATGCTGGGCTGTTCGATCGGCAAGTCTCAGTATTTGGGGAAACTGTTCGTAGAACAGATCGAAGATGATGCCCGACCCAAGGGCGACTGTCGCAATCACACCGAGATAAATTACCAGGGCTTTCATACCAAGGTCTTTGATGAGCCAACTCATAGTGGCGACATTGGTTGCTGGGCCTGAGAGGAGCAAGACGAGCGCGGCTCCTGGCGAGAGCCCGGCGACGACGAGCCCATAGGCGAGCGGGGTTGAGCTTGTTGCACAGATATAGAGCGGGATGCCAACAACGAGCATTACAAGCTTGGGCCAAAGCCCCGAACCAACATGCTCTTCGAACCAACCTTGGGGAACAGCCGACCCGATGACCGCTGCCATGATGAGTCCGACAGCGAGCCAAAGGGCGAGGTTGACAAGCATCACGCCAAAGCCATGACGAAATACTTCAGTCACCGAGCCGCCAAAGCCAAGTCCTGTTTTTTGAGGCGCTGATGAACAACATGAACTGGAAGATTCTTCCTTCGGTGCTGGAGCCGAGCAGCACGAACCCTGAGGCTTTGGCTTTGACGAACAGCACGAGCTTGCTGGCTCTGGTTCAGATTTTGATGAACAACACGAACTCTTTGGTTCATCTTTGGATGCAGAACAACAGGTCTTCTTTGGCCCAGGCTTCGATGAGCAGCATGAACCTGTTGCCTTTTTCTCAACCTTCGCAACAGCAGCGTCTGCATCATCCGCATTGGTGATTGAAAGACTGATCGCATTCGGATCTTCGATTTGATCCTCAATAGTCTCTTCTGACACAGATTCCGTTTCGTTACGATGGGCGAGATCGATCAGGATGCCTGCGACTAATCCGGTGAAGACCGCGATGACTGGACGAGACAGGGCGAAGAATGGGCCGAAGAGTCCCCAGGTGAGTGGGACAGATTCTTCGCCGGTTTGCGGCGTTGAAATGGCAAATGCTGCACTCGCACCTTTGCTTGCGCCCTGTTCACGCAACCCCGCAGCGACGGGGATAACAGCGCATGAACACAGTGGCAGCGGAATGCCTAAGAGTGAGGCTTTGGCGATCGGAATAAAGCCTTTGCCTCCGAGATGCTTAAGCATCCATTCGCGTGGCACGATCACATGAACGACGCCTGCGAGAAGGAATCCAAATATCAGCCATACGGATGATTCGGTGAGGATCATCCAGAGTTCGTCTAAAAAGTTGGTCATACACAACTATACCCGCACAAATGGTCATTTATTCCTTGACAATGCACCCAGATTGAACAGGATAGAGAGGTCCAGTTCTGGATATCCACGGCATTCACACGCAAAGGGAACACAAACATGCAATCACGGCGAGATATATTACGAGGTGGTCTAGGTGTGTTCGCAGCTGGGGCGGTTGGCCCGATGATGGGTGCTGGAACAAGTTCGTCACAAAAGTTCGCAACTCGATCGATCAGCCCAGCGGGTGTTTCACTCAATGAGCTTAAAGCCTCTCGTCCGTTGGCGCCACGATCGTTTGATCCTGAGCCTCGCATGATTGACGGGTTCCGGTTTAAGTCATGGTTTGAGGGCGATGACTTTAAAGACGATATTCCGTTCCATTCGCAGCAGAATGATTTCCCTGGTGGCGAGCCGCCGGAGCCTCAAGAAGAGGTTGATGTTGTGGTGATCGGAGGCGGGATCTCTGGACTCTCCGCAGCGTATGCTCTGCGCGAATATAACCCGGTTGTGCTTGAACTGCATGATCGATTCGGAGGCAACGCCCAAGGCGGCACGATCAACGGCGCCGAGTTCACACTTGGCAGCGCCTATGTCATCACCCCTGATAATGGTTCGTTGCTCGATAACTTCTATCGAGACCTTGGGCTTGATAAGGTTGTACGGACAGATGAGATCCCTGCGCCTGTAGAAATCAATGGCAAGATCAACGACGATATCTGGGCGGGCATGGGGGTCGCCAAAGAAGATGTCCCGGCGTATGAGGCCTACCGCAAGCTGGTCATGCAGATGGCCAACGACTATCCCGATGTGCCGTTCCCTGAGCAATGGATGATCGATCTTGATCGTTTGAGCCTGCGTGAACATATCGAACAAGAAATGGGCATGCCTGTTCCGGCTGCGCTGGCCGCAGCGATTCAGGCGTATTGCTATGCCTCGTTTGCAGCGGGTTGGGAAGAAATCTCGGCAACGCTCGGGTGGAACTTCTTGGCAGCCGAAGAGTTTGGACGGTGGATTTTTCCTGGCGGCAACGCGTGGATGGCTGACCAGCTCTGGCGTCGCTTGTACAAACTTGATCGCAAAGACCCATTGCATGCGCCGCACCTTCGCCCAAATCGGCGAACAGTCGATTTGCGCGTACAGGCGGACGGGCGATCGTTAGTCACATGGATCGAGCCTGATGGAACCTTTGCCTCGATGCTTGCCAAGGAAGTGGTCATGGCGTGCCCAAAGAACATCGCTCGGCACATTATTCATAACCTTGAGCAAGAGGATCAACCACGCTACAACGCGATGCGGCTGACGCGACGGGCCTATCTTGTTGCCAATGTGATTGTCGATCGTCCGATCCCGCTGGATTTCTACGATATCTTCTTGCTCGWAAACCCGGCCGACTATCCGATGTCGGATGGCGATGCGCAGAGTTTTTGGCGGTATACCGATGTGACGAATGGTTCGTTTGCGCCGGGACCATATGCCAACTCGATCCCGGTGCGTCCGAGCGTGTTGACGCTGTTTTGGCCTTTACCCTTCGAGAACGCCCGGTTCTCGCTTGTGCTTGGCGATCCGATTTTGGAATATGGCACCGCTTTGGCGGGCAAACTCCGAAGCACGCTCGAACTGGTGGGTTTGCCAGAATCGAGCGTGATGGAGATCCGCTTTGCACGCTGGGGGCACGCGGTGCCTCTCTCGCGAGTCGGGTTCTTGGCTGATGGTGTTGATGAGCTGATCCGCCCAGCGTATAAGGATTCGGTCCACTTTGCCAACCAGGATAACTGGGGGATGCCTGCGATCGAAAACGCGGTACTCGATGCCTTTGAGGTCGCCGACACGATCAAGAAGCGCCTGGGATGATCTTGGGTGATGAATCCGATGAAATTGCGATGAATCTGAGTTGGTTTCCAGCCCACCAGAGCTGATTTTACTCCTATGATTGCGCCGATCGAGATTCATCAGGAGCCCCGCGATGCCATACACACTGACCCCAGATACTGGGATCACCCCAAACGCTGATAACATTGACTACATCAAGGATCACATCGACACGGGTGATCGTTGGGTTTTGAACTTTGGGCCTCAGCATCCGGCAACGCACACCACGCTTCGGCTCGTACTCGAACTCGACGGCGAACGGATCGCTCGATGCACGCCTCACATTGGATACCTGCACTCTGGGTTCGAGAAACTCGCTGAGCATTTAGACTACAACCAATATGTGACGATCGTATCGCGGATGAACTATCTCTCCCCAATCTCCAACAACATCTGTTGGCACGGCGGGGTTGAGAAGCTCTTCGGGATTGAGATTACAAATCGGTGCAAGGTGTTGCGCACGATTATGGCCGAGCTTGGTCGGATTCAGGATCACCTGCTTTGTGTTGGTGCTGCGGCACTCGACCTTGGCGCGTTCACCGGGTTCCTCTATGCGTTTAATCCACGCGAGAAGATCCACGATATTTTGGACTACATCTCCGGGCAACGCTTTCACCCAGACTGGACACGCGTCGGCGGGATTATGAAAGAGATTCCCGACGAAGAAGTGTTCAAACGAATGGTGAAGAACTTCCTCCACGCCGACCTTGAGCAAGCGATCCAAGACCTTGAAAACCTGGTCAATCGCAACCGGATCTTCATGGACCGCACCCAAGGCGTTGGCGTCTTAACGCATGACGAAGCGATTGACTTTGGCGCGACCGGCCCAATCGCTCGTGGCTCAGGCGTAAAACGCGATCTTCGCAAAGATGAGCCGTACTTGTGCTACGCGGATAACTGGGATGGCGAAGGTGCAGAGGCTGTGAAGTTCAGTGTACCGATCTGCCATGACGGCGATGTGTATGCACGATTCTTGGTTCGCCTCGAAGAACTCAAACAATCGATCAGTATCATCGATCAACTCATCGATAACATCCCGCAAGGGTCGGCTGATGTGTTTGTCGACGAGAAAATCACCAAGCCAAATAAAAACGAGGTCTACGGCTCGATCGAAGGGTTGATCCAACACTTCGAACTCATCATGACCAATCGTGGGTGGGACGCGCCGATTGGCGAGACCTACCTTGCCCATGAAACCGCCAACGGCGAGCTTGGGTATTACACCGTTGCCGACGGCACCAAGTGCAGCTGGCGCGTCAAGACCCGCCCGCCAAGCTTCTACAACTTCTCAATGGTGGCGAAGCTCATCGAAGGGCACATGCTCGCCGATATCGTCGCGGTGATCGGCTCGTTGAACATTGTGGCTGGCGAGTTGGACCGATGARACATGCTTGGATAATTCTTATTCTGAGCTCACTGATCGCATTGATCACCCTCTCTGGGTGTACGGTGCTGCCGACATATACGGTGCGGGTGGATAATCAGAGTTCCAAAGCCATTATGGCTCGGCTCGAACGACGCCCGACAATGAACAACATGGTCGAAATGGCATCGGCCCATGTCTCCAAGAAATCATCCAAGGTGCTTGGGCCAATGGAAGCCCCGCCTCTCGAACGGGTATACATTGTGATTCAGAGCCCGAGCGATCTGCATGCATTGCCTGATTCTCACAAAATCAAGCGTGGAAACTGGGTCGTGACGATCTCGGATGGATCGAGCACTTCGTGGGGAGCCTACGAGATCTCGGTACGCAGGGAGTGAATCCTGCGGGCAGATTACCTATGATCTGCTGTTCGTTTGGCGATTGATATATTGACCTCTTTGGAGACTGGCACGCGATGGCTTGGATCACGAAAAACTCTGCTGAAGCTCAGATTGAAACCCGCGATGAGCCCTATTTGACTCCTGACATGGAGAAGAAGCTCCGCGAAGTGTACATGCCTCGCTATGAACGCCCAAAGGGAGCGTTGTTCCCCGCGCTGCACATGGTCCAACACCACTACGGCTGGATTCCTCAACAAGCGATGCAAGAGATTGCTGATGTGCTTGAGATCGCACCATCAGAAGTTCTTGATACTGTCAGCTTCTATGAAGAATATTGGGAGCTGCCTAAGGGTGAGCATTTGATCTCGGTATGTCGATCGATCGCCTGCGAGTTCTGCTCGGCGACCGCATGCACCGAAGCGATCAAAGCGAAGCTTGGTATCGATGTTGGTCAAACGACCGACGACGGCAAGTTCACGCTCGTCGAACTCGAATGCCTCGGCTCGTGTGGCACCGCACCAGTCGCACTCATCGATGATGATCTCCACGAGAACCTTTCGCCCGCTCGAATAGTTTCGATGATCGATCAGGTTCAGAACGGCACCTATACCAAGGGTGGTACGGGCGCGGTCAAAGAAGACCTCTAGAAGGTTAACTACATTCTGCGTAGCGGAAGCAATCTGTCGTGTGGTCATTGACCATGCCTATGGCTTGCATCATGGCGTACATGGTGGTGGGGCCGACGAATCGAAAACCTTGTTTTTTAAGCTGCTTGCTCAAGGTCTTTGACAGATCGGTCTGGGCTGGAAGATCTGCGAGTGATTTGTAGTAATTCACGATCGGCGTGTTGTCCACAAATGACCAAACGAACTCGCTGAGCGTTGTGCCTTGCTTGTAGAGTTCGAGCACAGCCTTGGCATTAGAGATCGTTGATTCAATCTTAAGCCGATTACGGACGATGGATGCATCGAGCATGAGCCGATCAAAATCAGCCTGTGTGAACTTGGCGACCTTCTTTGGGTCAAACTTCTTAAAAAGCTTGCGATACCCAGCCCGTTTATTGAGAATGGTCTCCCAACTGAGCCCTGCCTGGGCCCCTTCGAGGGTGAGCATCTCGAAGACATGATGCTCGTCCCGGTTTGGAACGCCCCATTCGGTATCGTGATAGTGCTGCTCGATTTCGGACCGGGCCCACTCGCATCGGCATTTGGTTTCAGACATCTTGCAAACTCCGTGATATCATTGGGTGTGAAAGATGATAAGGATATCTCGGTAACGCGCGCGGTGGGGCGGTTCTTCGGGCATATCTGGGGCGCGACGACCAAGCCTGTCACCAATGACGAGCCAGAGTCGCACACACAAGTCGTTTCGCACGATGTCGCCGAGACCCAAGGCGAACTCAATAATAAAAAAGTGATCCTTCGCAGGACCACGATTGATGAAGTTGAGATTCGAGAAGAGAACTGATCAGGCTGCGATGCGCAGATCATCATCATGATCGATCTGCGATACGGCCCACCGAACAACATCGCGGATTGTGACAATCCCGATGCACTTCTTGTGAGCATCTACGACCGGCAAGCATGAGATCCGATGATCGAGCATCACACGAGCAGCTGCTCGCAGTGAAGTGTTTTTTCGCACCGCGATCAGTTGGCGGGTCATGATCTGATGGGCTCGTCGTTTGAGACACGAAACATCAGCAGCGCGTTCGCCGGGCATGCCGATGAACGGCGAGATATTTTTGAGCAGGTCTCGATCGGAGATCACGCCGACACATTCGCCAGCATCGCCTTTGACGATCAAATGGTGATAATGATTCGATTCAAAGAGATCGCGAATATACTCGACAGCATCATCCATATCGATGGTCTCGACTGGCTGGGTCATGATGTCATTAACGACGAGTGGTTCCAACGCAAATCCTTCCTGAAGGCTCATCAAATAGATGTGGAGCCTCTGATGCTTTATGAATCGGCGACGGTGTTGATCGGCTACACTGCATTATGGGAACACGCAAGAATCAAGGGCAGGCTGTGCCGTTTGGGCCGGATGCAATATGGGCACCGTGGCGTATGGCGTATTTGGAGGAGGTCTTTGACGAAGACCACCCAGATTCTGAACCCGATAACCAGCCTGGCACAACACAAAAACCAAGCGGCAGCTTCCTGCTCGATTATTGGAATCAGCCCGAGCGAGACCGCGAACACCATGTATTGGTCCGCAACGACCATGGACTGATCATGCTCAACAAATACCCCTATTCCAATGGGCACTTGCTCGTCGCCCTTGGCGATGCCCGCCCGAGTCTGACCGATTATGCCCCCGAACAACGCGCCGAGCTTTGGAAGCTTGTCGATCAAGCCGCTGCACTTGTCGAACGCGCTTTGGAGCCTCAGGGCATGAACATTGGCGTAAACCAAGGACGCGCCGGCGGCGCGGGCGTGCCGAGCCATCTGCATGTGCATGTGATGCCGCGATGGAACGGAGATACCAACTTCATCACGACAGTGGGTGGGATCCGCGTGATCCCCTCAGCGTTGGAGATGATGTATGAGCGGTTTATGAAGGTGGTTGAATAGCTATGGTTGTTCTGCTTTGGGTTGAGTTGGCTCAACCATCGGCCATTGGGATTGAATCTGCTCAATGAGTTCGTACGGCGGATAGACCACTGTTACAATGATGTAGCCTGTTTCCGGATCTACATTCCCAGAGTCCGTGATGCCAACTGTTATCCATTGATCTATATCTTCGTCGTAAACCACAACTGGAAACCCGGACGATCCGGCCAGATCGTTGTAGTCTCTCAACCCTTGCCCCTTGTCAATACGCACAAACAACTTGTCACTCATATAGCTCTCCCCCCAAGGATGGGCTACATTATCACTATGTAGCAACACACCTCGGAAAGCGACCAGTGAAAGCGGAGTGGACATTTTTTGGAAAAACAAATCTCTATCAACTTGACGGAAGCTATCTAAATCTGAATCTTTGAGGATATAGCAAAACCGATTTGCATATTTTTCTGGTTCAACAGAAAATTTAACCCGTATAACTTGATTTAAATGGTGTTCCAGCTCACGAACTTCCCACCCTACAGCAGAATTCATTGGATCAATATGCCTTTTGACACAAACAGAGTTGTTCCAACCATACCCACGAATGAACAACTCTTGATCACCCGAACTCATCTGATGTATTGTTGTCAAAATATGGCGGGGCGATAAAATTGCCGCCCCGCCTAAAATATTTTTAGTCTTGCCTTTAGCATCACCATTCAGATATTCAACCTGCGTAAACACAGCTATTGCGCCGTCGATGCTCCCAGGCGTGCGTGGTGCAACACACCCCGCCAGAACCCCTAATGGCAATACAAGAATAATGAAGGCGAAAGACAACTTGATCATGGCAAATTATTAGGATTGGTAAACTCAATAATCATTGTTTCAGTACCAATTGTCGTGTCAATAGTAACCACATTTGAATTTCGCGACCAATTAACCTCAACCATTCCAGCAATACTGTCTTTAAACTCAATACTAGCGATCCCCAGCCAGCCCATCGACCCGACTACATCATTAATTGTGCCTGTGTAAGATATTTGAAAATCCCCATTTTGGAGAATTTGCACATCCTCGTGTACAAGGAAGGGTAAATCGATTTCACCCACATAAAGATTTGCCATCTCATGCGAAAGCAAGAAATCAACCGAGGCGGTGTCTGCCTCTTGGTTAAAGGAAAAATCAATGTCTGCCTGATACTGCAACACGCTATTGGCTACCAACACACCACCATCTGCGGTTGCATTGTTTTCACCGCCAAACAAATACTCCCCAGATACAACTAAGTGGTAATCGCCATCACTATCTTGCACCCATTGCGATCCCGTCGCTGGATCATTAAACACATCAACAAGCAGCTTGCCTTCAATCACTGTCCCTACATGCACTATCCCTATTGGCGGATCGGCAGGAGGACTTAGCAGATGATTATTTTCATCCCCAGGCAAAGGAGTCCTGCCTTCGACTGGCCCAAGTCTAATATCAACGCCATAGGACCGACTGCCATCTGCATGTTCTCTATAAGTCCCGCTAACACTTGTGGGCTGCACATTACAACCAGACAAAAAACCTGAAACAGCTAGGCCGGCAGTCAACAAACAGGCACTCATCCCAATACTTAATACACTTTTCATATCAATNNCSTCCTTWAGGNNMTTYGGTGCCACGAGCCAATGTGTAAATTTGATACCATTGCTCACGAGATAAAGTAATTGAAAGTGCTTGGGTACAGGCACTAATACGACCCACATTACTTGAACCAATAACAGGCTGAATATTGGCTGGATGACGTAATAACCACGCTAAGACAATCGCTTCAAGGGAGGTATTATATTTTTCGCTTAGGGTTTTAATATACTTAGCCGTTTTTTGAATCGCTGTA
>NVSM01000026.1 GCA_002401225.1 bacterium | reverse complement strand
CGCTAAAGAACGTATCTTCTCCTTCCGCGACGACTTCGGACAATGGGACCCAAAGAACCAACGCCCCGAACTCTGGAACCTCTACAACGGGCGTACACGCATGGGCGAGAACATCCGTGTCTTCCCGATCTCGAACTGGACCGAGATGGATGTCTGGCAATACATCATGCTCGAACAGATCGAGATCCCCGATCTGTACTTCTCGCACAAGCGTGATGTTGTTGAACGCCGAGGACAGCTCGTGCCCATCGGCGACGCCCCCTTCGGTGCGCGTGATGGCGAAACAGTCATGAACAGAACCGTCCGCTTCCGCACGGTGGGGGATATGAGTTGTACCGCTGCGACCGATTCGCCCGCAGCAACACTCGAAGAAATCGTCGGCGAAGTCGCAGCCGCCCGGGCATCCGAACGCGGCGCACGCATCGATGACAAAACAAACGAAGCCGCGATGGAAGATCGCAAAAAAGAAGGGTACTTCTAGGACATGGCCACCGAAACCACATCCAAAACCGACTTCTCGACCGATCCAAACGCCAACAAAGGCATGGATTTTTCSACSGAYGCYTAYCTCGATATGGACCTGCTSCGKTTCYTGACMTGCGGCWSYGTYGACGACGGCAAGTCCACGCTCATCGGGCGTTTRCTMTAYGAYTCAAAGTCRATCTTYGARGATCAGCTYGARGCSGCCSAAWMMGCRTCGCTCKCRCGYGGYGATCAACGCATGGACCTCGCMCTGCTCACCGACGGCYTACGCGCCGAACGCGAACARGGSATCACSATYGATGTTGCSTATCGMTACTTYGCGACACCSAAGCGWAAGTTCATCATCGCCGACTGCCCAGGACACACMCAGTACACCCGCAAYATGGTGACSGGCGCATCRACCGCSAACCTYGCRTTGATCCTGATCGATGCGCGTCAYGGYGTGATCGAACAAACCCGCAGGCACTCGTTYATCACYTCRYTGCTSCGSATYCCGCAYCTKGTKGTSTGTGTGAACAAAATGGATCTCGTTGATTGGTCTGAAGAAACCTAYGACAARATCCGYGAAGAGTTTGAAGAGTTCGCAGCMCGRTTYGARATCACCGACATCACYTTYATCCCSATGTCCGCGCTCACCGGCGAYAATGTCGTCAACCGTTCAAAAAACATGGATTGGTACCAAGGCACATCGCTTTTGCACCATCTTGAAAATGTTCATATCGCGGGCGACCGTGACATGATTGATCCACGCTTCCCGGTCCAGTGGGTTGTTCGTCCGCAAGGCGATGAGCACCACGACTATCGTGGCTACGGCGGCCAGATCGCATCGGGCGTTTTCCAGGTCGGCGACGAGGTTATTGCACTGCCATCAGGGATGGAAACAAAGATCAAGTCGATTGATATCGGAGGCGATTCGATGCAGATGGCCTCGCCGCCGATGAGTGTGTCGATCCAGCTCGAAGACGATATCGATATCTCGCGTGGCGACATGCTCTGTCGACCAAACAATCAGCCGACATCCGGGCAAAATATCGACGCGATGGTCGTTTGGATGGCGGAGACCCCGATGAAGGTTGGCAAGAAGTACACCATCCGCCATACCTCGAACGAGGCTCGGTGCATCATCAAGAATCTGAACTACCAGCTTGATATCCAAACACTCCATCGGATCGAAGAGGCAGAGGAACTCAAGCTCAACGAGATCGGACGGATCTCAATCCGCACGACCAGGCCTTTGTTTTATGATCCATACCGCCAATGCCGAGTGACTGGGAGTTTCATCATTGTTGATGAACAGACCAACAACACGGTCGGAGCTGCAATGATCATCGGCGAAACAAGCTGATTTTTCAAACAACCACAAATGTCAACGGGCGATGTATCCTCAAGATACATCGCCCGTTTTTTCATGCCTACTCTTGCCTATGGCTTYTCACCAAATGGACATCCGTATTCTTTCCATCGGCACCCTTTCAGCGCATCCGCTCTGGGATGAACGCCACCCTGTCCGAACCGGACACTCAACCACCACACTTATCCAAACCAACGATGCCAAGATCATTGTTGACCCAGGCCTACCCGCCCCCGCGCTCAAAGCCCGACTGGGCGAACGCGCCAAGCTCACGCCTGATCAGATCACTCATGTGTTCTTGACAAGCTTCAATCCAGAATGCCGACGCGGGATCGAACTCTTCGACCAAGCCCAATGGCTGATCTACGAAAAAGAGCGAGAGTCTGTAGGCGTGCCAATCGCCCAATCTTTGGCGAGCCTTGCCCAGGCAAAAGAAGAGGCAGAACAAGCCGGCAATGAGTTCGATGACGATCAAGAAGCGATGTTTGCGATTATCCAAAGAGATGTCGCGGTGCTCTCGCGGTGCAAGCCCGCACCAGATTCCATCGTCAACGAAGTAGATCTCTTTCCGCTTCCTGGTTTTTCGATGGGCATGTGCGGGCTTCTACTCTCAGAACCAACCCGCACCACACTCGTCTGCGGCGACGCGATCCCAACAACCGAACATGTCCACGAAGGTAAGGTCTTGCCGACATGCGCCGACCGGAAGATGGCCCAAGAGAGTTTCAAGGAAGCAATCGAGATCGCCGATGTGTTGATTTGTGGGCGTGATAACCTGATCATCAACCCGACCAAACGCGGGATCTAACTTTCTGAACGAACTGGATGCATATGGCGCTCACCCCTGAACAACGCAAAAAATTCTTTGATCTACTCAACAGAATCAACAACGCGATCGAAGCGGGCGAGTTCGCCGAGCCGTTCAAAAAACTCTCTGAACTCAACGAAAAATACCCTCGCCAGTTTATGGTCTTGATGCTCATGGGCAAGGCAAATGCCAAGCGTGGTCGCCATACGSMRYMKMYMYCGTMCWACMRRSRATCGKYYGRMWGWMMCAMMRRWKMSSYWYMGKMACGGNYKKMWKMCGMRYTSGMMYYCCAAAAAGGCGGCTTGTTCGATGAATCGCTGATCGAATGTGAACGAGCATTGTACCGTGATCCGAAACACTTCCATTTGCTCCGGTTAAAGTGTTCTGTTTTAACCGATCTTGATCGTGTCGACGCTGCTTTCAAGGCATGGAAACAGCTGGGTAAACTCACAAAGGACGAAGAATATACCAGCAGCCATCGGCTCGCGATTGCTGTCTCATATTCTCGACTTGCTCCAAAGGTTACTGATCCCCAAGAAGCGATTGACGAACTTAAAGAACATGTTGTAGATAAGACAGCAACTGATGAGCTCCGAATCGCAGCGTACTGGCAGATCGGGCGGCTCTGCGAACTCCTTGAACAATACGACAACGCGTTTGAAGCATTTAAGAGTTTTAAGACTGTAAAAAAAGCGGTATGGAATCCAGATGTCTATACAAAGCGTGTCGACAAACTCATTGACTGTTGGACGAACAACTCCGATATCCCATACTCCACAATCGATGGCTCTCGGCTCATCTTCATCGTCGGGATGATGCGATCAGGCACTTCACTCACCGAACAAATGATCTGTCAAAATGAAACGGTCACTCCTGGCGGAGAATCAAACGCGATCAATCGTCAGACCATGCCTCTGGATCGTTTACGCGTTCAGTTTCAGCCTCCATTTGCAAACAATCGCGAACTCCTCACAGAGCCAACTATACAAAAAATGGCTAAGGACGCGATGCTGATGTATTCTCAGCGCGTCGCGCAAACAGGATTGCTCACCGACAAGTTGCCGCACAACTATGTGAATGTCCCGCTCATCGCGCACATGTTCCCCGGCTGTAAAATTGTGCATTGCATGCGCGACCCATTGGATTGTCTACTCTCCAATTACACCCAAGCCTTCGCTCGCCCGCATATGCAGACTCATGATCTCTACTGGCTCGGTCGATACTACTGTGATTATGAACGCATGATGGAAGCRTGGCGCACCCTTGACGAGGTGGTCATGATCGATCTTCAATACGAAAAACTCGTCGCTGATCCTGAGACCGAATCTAAACGAATCTTCGAATTCCTTGGGCTCGACTGGTCGGAAGATATCCTCGATTTCCACAACTCCAAGCGGATCGTGAACACCGCTTCGCGCGATCAGGTCCGCAAGCCGATGTATACCAGTTCGGTCCAGAAGTATAAAAAATACGAACACCACCTCGACGAACTCAAACGCGGGCTCGGGATGCAAGACTGATCGCCATCACCACGCCTACCCTTGGCGTATGAAGATATTGCTCACCAACGACGATGGCATCCACGCACCCGGTATCGAATCACTCCATGCCCAGCTTGTTGGGTCTGATGCCCATCCCGATCCCCTCGGCGAAATATTTACGGTCGCACCACTCACCGTTCAATCCGCGACATCCCACGGCATCACCTATCACACGCCTTTAATGATCAATGAAACACAGATTAATAATCACCCTGGTTTCGCGGTCGATGGTCGACCTGCTGACTGCACCAAGCTCGCGCTGACCAACCTTTGGCCAGAAAAATTCGGGCAAGGTTCGCGCCCTGATTTGGTCATTTCAGGCATGAACGCTGGTGCAAACTGTGGAATCAATGTCCTCTATTCGGGAACCGTCGCCGCTGCAATCGAAGCTGCATTCCTCGGCATTCCCGCAATCGCTATCTCCCTTCATCTTGATCGCGAACTCCAATCTGATCGTCCAAACCCAGACTATGACTTCGCTGCTCGTGTTGCACGCCGCGTGATTGACGATGTGATTGCTGGTGGGCTTCCTGATCAGCACGAAATCCTCTCGATCAATATCCCGGCGACTGGTCGCCTGCGTGAAGACGCCGAGATTGTGGTGTGTCCGATGAACACCCACGCCATGATCGATCGATATGACGAACGCACCGCACCCAACGGCGAACGATACTTCTGGGCAGCCGGCAGCGGGCTTGATTTTCATGGAGCCGACGAAGGCACCGATGTCCCCGAACTACTCGATGGAAAAATTACCATCACTCCATTATCGTTCGATCTCACCAACTACGATCGGCTCAAGTTCTGGACCCAACGCACACAAAAATAAAATCAGCCGATCATCCAAAGGACAATCGGCCGACATCTCTCCAGTTGGTATTTTATCTGCGATGCTTATTTTAGAGCACTTCAGATTCGTTGACTGCTTCGATAAGCTTCTCGATCAAATCAGCAACCATCGCATCGGTCAGCTTGAGATCTTCAAGCACTTCTTTGTGAATCTCTGTTTCAATGTTATCGAGCCTAAACCCGCCATCGATCATCGAAGCAATCTTGTCCGCTGCATGCACGATGTACACGATCTTGCGGGCTTCAGATGGCGCTTCGGTTGGATTATGATGGAAACCGGCAGCTGCAACAAACGGCGCTGGGAACTTCCATTTTTCACAAAGCCCCTTGCCAAAGTCTTGATGGTTCGCACCAAAGACTTCTTCTTCGGTTTCAAGCAATGAAATCGCTGGGATACCTGATTCGTTGGCGTTACAGCGATCGAGTGCGTCGATCAAGTTTGAACGATCGTACTGCATCTCAACCATAATCCCAATATCATGGATCAACCCAGCAAGGTAAGCCTCGTCGCCAAGCCCTAAACCCAAACGATCTGAGATCATTTTACAAGCAATCGCAACGGTGTTTGRGTGATCCCAAAGTTCTTTGGCACTAAAGAATGGTGTAAGCTCGCCGCCGCGGAACAGCTTGGTCAACGAAGCAGCGATCGCAATATTCTTGACTGCATTGAGCCCGAGCATCACAATCGCACGATTGATCGAAGCGATCTGTCCTGGCAAGCCATAGAACGAAGAGTTCACAACCTTCAAGATTCGTGAGCACAACGCCGGGTCATTGCTGATTACTTCATGAAGATCCTGAGCAGAGCTCGAAGGGTCTTCAACAAGTTCAATAATCTTGAGTGTGRCCTCTGGAAGCGTCGCGATGTGCGAAATTTCCTTAAGGGCACTGGCAACTGCTTGTTCACGCTGTTCTTGAGTAGTCGTCATGCTTCGCTCCCGAGCTTTGGGTGGTCTATTTCTACCAAGCACATCGACATACCATGCCATCAACTTTCGCCCGCGTCCGACAAACAGGGAACAATCACCCATCTACGCACGAAAACCGCTACGGAAACAAAGATAATCAGCATGGACCTTGGAAAATTTCGAGACTAATAAAAACACTGCTTACGAACCAGCCTGGGCGATGTAAAATCTGTCACAGCAAGAATCGCTGCGATCCGTTCGCCGGTTTGCCCGTCGCCATAGGGATGCGCCGATCGCACGCAATCAACATGAGTGATCGTATCGAATGCTCCCCGGATCGAGGCGACATCTTCATCAGCATGTTTCGTCCACCCATCGCATCGCTCGCGTCCAGATTGACGATCGCCAATATCCACACTCGGACACCCGATCGCGCTGCACTCGATCAACCCGGCAGATGAGTTGCCAATAAGTGCACCGCCCGCTGCACCGATCCGCTTAAGCAACCCGATAAACTGTGTCCGTACCAGTTGTGGAAACACTTGTACTTCAATCGGTGCTGATTCAATCGCGGCCATGATCCCACGCCGACCAGGATCAAGATTCGGATGAAGCACTAATACCCGCTTGTCGCTCATCGCCTTCAACACAACTTCCATCGCAGCCTGCTCTTGTTCATCATCTCGCCCGACGGGATGCATCAACACCACAGCCTCAGGCGATCCCAGTTCTGCAAACGCCGCGTCGCCCATTGGCGGTATCTCATCAAGCCCATCAATCGACGATGAACCAACCACATGTACATTCGCTGGGTCTTCACCCATCTTGATGATCCGCTCCGCGCTTGTTTGTGTCGCGGGAAAATGGATATTCGCCAGCTTGGTAATCGCATGGCGCATCGCTTCGTCCGCAACACCTTCCGCGCGATCGCCGCCATGAATGTGTACTAATGGATACCCGCCAATGCTCGCCGCACTCGCCGCAGCAAACGCCTCGATCCGATCGCCCAACACCACCACACAAGCCGGATCATTCATCTCTATTGATCKYCCAAACCGCAATATCCCRTTGCCCAAGGCTTCGACATCCGCCAATCGMCCAACCTTGCCGACGCGTTGCATCGGRATGCTATCMGCGATYCCAAACTCCGCCTTCACCTCMCGAAAAGTSACSGCCGGCTGCACCAAGTGCGACCCAGCSACSACCACCCGAAGCTCACAGTTCTCCTGCGCATGCACCGCGTACATGACCGGCCGAAGCAACCCAAACTCCGCCCGCGTCCCGGTCACAATCATGATCTTCTTCAACTCGCTCTTTGGCTCAGTAGTCATTCAAGATCCTCTTCCACAATCGGCACATCCGCCTCGATTTCGCGCGTTGCGACTCGCCCAACGACTGTATCAATCTCATAGCCCAATATCCCGGTGCCCGGGCGTTTGATCGTCAGCATCTCACGCATAATAGTGGTGCCCAGCCCAATATCGCATGCGCTGACAACTGATTGCCGCGAAACCTCTCGTACATCGCGTTCGCAGTCAAGGACATGTTTTTCCCCAATCGTGTTATGTACCCACTGAACCCGACGAACTGCTATCACATACCACTTAAACATGTCAGCCTCAAACGATGCAGAGTGGTCAGGACCTGCCGCATGAATATCATAGGTAAAATGCTTCTCTAAAATGCATGCACCGGTTTGAACCGCCTTCTGTCCAGTAGCCCCATTCGATGTGTGGTCGCTGTATCCCGTGGGTAATCCTGTTGCATCACGAATGACAGGGATTCCTGCTAATGCTGGTTCAGGCGCCGGATAACAACTCACACACTGCAACACCGCCAACCGATCCCGCGCATCATCAAGCCACCCAACCGCACGCAAAACCTCATCGAGCTCGCTCGCCCCCGTGCTCACAATCATCGGCTTGCCCGTCGCCGCCAACGCTTCAAGCAAAGGGCGATTCACAATGTCCGGGCTCGCCGTCTTGTACGCATCCCACGCCAAAGTCTCGGCGACCTCCACCAACTCCATACTAAAAACAGTCACGATCGCATGAATCCCKCGCTCATGGGCYCGRTCAACCACCAACGCCATCTCATCAATCGTCAGTTCTAACCGCTTGAGCATCTCCATCGGATCGGTCTCGCCAGCGTTCTTCTGATACGCCGCGAGCTTGGCCGCCTTRCTCATYAGCCGATCAGTCTCRAARAAYTGYARCTTCACMGCATCAGCGCCCGCRTCAGCCGCGGCRTCGGTCARCTCCAAYGCACGCGCCACCTCKCCATCATGGTTCACACCAATCTCCGCRATGATGTAAGGCGGGTGRTTSAKYCCRATTTKYCGATYRCCGATSTKCATRAGMRTYTYWYYMCWKMRMAMKCGSAKCMSMSASWRTTWRRKCARWSSRKRAAKSRAWATCAATCACATCACCCTCGYTGGTAATAATCCCMCGCCGATCATTGCCCAGAAAACAGTGGGGGCCATCARYAGCATTCACYCKYYKCATCAACGCATCAGGAGTCAACGCGATCACGCCGCCATCGGGCACCTGCGCACTGGGCAGATCCTGACGCCGAAAACAGTTGTGATACAGCACATCACCTTCCCAAGGCGAAACACTCCCTGACTCATCAACCCGCACCGTCCACCACGGATGATGCTTGCCGACGGCTGCATAACTCTGCACACTATCGCACCGGGTTTGAACCAGCATCTTCACCGCATCATCAATCAACGACTCCGGCCGCACCGGCACATTGGCATATAAAATAACCACCGGGCAATCTGGTGACCCAACCGCCTCGTACGCATGCCTCGCCGCATCATCAATCGTCGCGGTATCGTGTGCGAGTTCTGCCGGGCGATTGACAACTGTACATCCTTGTTCGTGCGCACATTTATTGACATCGGCATCATCAGACGAAACGACAACCCGCCCAACACTTGCCGAGTTTATCGCTGCTTCAATCGTCCACTGCACACAAGGCTTCCCTCCAACGATCGCCGAGTTCTTCCCCGGCAAACCTTTCGATCCTGCCCGCGCCAAAATAATCACGAGTGTGTTTGTGTTCATTGTTGTTACCTGTTTTAAGCTGCGTTTTCTTCAACAGCTTTGCAAAGCCCAGCTTTGGGTTCAACCTGTGATGAACCCATCGCAGCGCACGCTTGCTGATACGCCTGCTCGATCCCATCATCAAAGACATTGATCGATCGAACTGGTTTCCCGAGCCGATCAATAACTGCACCATCGCACTGGATATACATCGTCGACATATCCATCTGTTGTTGTCGCATCGGCGGAATAGGCAATCGCTGAATCCGTTGCCCATCAACCCGTCGCGGCAGCGAATCAATCACACAACTTCCACAAAGCATAAGCCACTTGTCGTAGAACTGTTCAATATCGTCATACACCGCGTCACACCGCGTCAGCCGAGGCACAAACCACATCGTGTTCGTAGGCTCAGAACGCATCGTATCAAATATATCTTGAACCCGATCGTACACATCACCAAGCCGATCTTGCCCGGTCAATGCCGCATAAGTCTCCGCATGTTCAGCCAGCACATCAACCGATAAAATATCGATCCCAGATTCAAGTAGTTCTTTCGCGCTGATGCCAGCATGCAAAAGATCAGTCCGCATCTCTACACACGCAACCCCATCTTCTTTGGCGAGTTGCACAAAATCCATCGCCTGCGGATGCATCAACGGATCACCCACACCATCAAACACCAAAGCGGTATCTGTTCGCAATGATCGCATGTTGCCCAATAACGAATGCACATTGTTTATTGAAAGCACCTGTCGCTCAATCGGCTCGACCGAGTTTCGTTTCCACATTCCCCAATCACCACCAGCAAGCCTGCCGGTGCAAGTTTCAAGCACGATCGTCCGTGGCGATATTCGCCCATGCGTTCGTGATGCTTCACAAAATGCCCGAACACACGCTGCGCCATTCGCGCGCTCTGCTAAATCAATCTCTTGATATGCCTGACGCATCATTGACACCCGCATCGGCGTATCAGCAATCATCCGCACACCCGCATCGCGCATCATCGGATCAATATCCACACACACGCCTTTACCAATCGGGTCAAACTGCGGCGCGGTCGGAATATACCCGATCAATGCGCCGATCGTTGCAAAGTGATTCCGCTGAGCATTATTGTCCAATAATGAACCCGCCAAATGCTCAATCGTCGATCGACCAACAACCATCGTCCCAAGACCAGGCACAGCCTGCGAAAACGCAATCCGCTGATCAGCTTCTTGATTCCGATAGCGCAACACCGTGCGATCAACAAGCTCAGAATCGATCATCGACCAATCACACCCAACAATCGCACACGCATCGATCGAATGTTCGTTCATCACCTGTGCCATCAGCCCAGGATCAACCTGCTCGTCATACACACAAAGCATCCCGATCGATCCACGCCAGCACTCGCTCGACTGCACCCGCGCACTCCCAATTCGTTCGGCTCGCTCGCGGAACCGTGCCGAATCTACACGCGCAATCGCGATTGGCTTACTCAAAGGGATCGACCCAACAAGCTCACGAATCGCGTTTGGATCAGGGGTCAGAATCGTTATCGCATCAAGCTCTGACGCTTTGTCTAATCGCGTGAGTGTGAGTTGCAACGCGTTCATCGAGTTCGCAATAGTTGCTCGAAGATCACGAGGCGTACCTAGCCCACCAAAGTCTGGATCAGCAATCACCACCGCATGCACGATGTCTCGCCGACGAATCTCGTCTCCTTGAACTTCAATAGCTTTATTTTCATCCTTTGTTTCATCGAGATCATTCGTCTGCTTTGCTTCTTTTCCAAGAAGCACCTCTCGCCCTTGAACAAGCTGATCAATCACCGCATTAGCAGCATCGCGGATCCATTGCACATTAACGATATCTCGTTCTATCTGAAGCTTCTGTCGCTCGATCGCGCTTGCATCTTTATTGATATCAATCAGCCGATCTTGCTTCATCCGGTTCAACACGCCAACCTGGTTGACTGTTTCAGCCAGCCGATACGCGACATCCATTTTGAAAACCTGATCCCGAAACAGCTGCACTTTTCCAATCAACACGCCCATTTGTTTTTGATCATCCTGGTGTTTGATCATTGTTTCTAAGAGTTCAATCGATTGTTCACTGAGATACACAATGCGTCGAGAATCTTCGATCAGTTTATCGAGCCGACGACGCACATCACTCTGGTGTTGTGTGTTCTCAACCCGTAGCACATCCGTCGCAGGCAGCTCGATTGGTTCTTCACTCCCATGCGCATCAATCGCATCTTTGAGTGTCATCACCGTCGTGTGTTCTTTTTGTACGCCGCCCTCGGTTGCATCGATTACAAGAAGACCATCGTGCGTGTCCTTTTGAAACTCGGCTTCGAACTGCACAAGATAGGTCGCCATCTGTTCATCAAGATAAATCTGGCGCCCATGAATGTCGGTCTTCTTACGAAGCAACCCGCGCATCCGCACAATCCGCTGCCACTCCATCATCTCGAGCGTGTTATGTGCATGAAGCTCGCCCGACCACACCTGGTGAATAGCTGCGCCACTCGCATAATACTGCCCATCACTAAACCCAAGGTCTTGCCCGATCAAAATCACCGGGTCACATCCTAAATACCGAGCGATGTAGTAACACAAATGCGCCACCGTACCCCCCATCGTAAGTTGCCCCATCTCTCGCGAAAGCTCATCGCCGAGCAGCCGATCGAGCATCTCGTCACCCGCGCACAACACCTCACCAGGGAACGCATCAAGAATTGCCGGGTTCGCTTTGGCTTCAACAATCAGCCGAACCCCGTCAACATCCTCCGCACTCAACCCTTCATAAAACCTTTTGCTGATCTCGTGATAATCCAACGCAGCAACAAAGTGAGGCTTGATCCCCTTCGCAAGCATCTGCTTCAAAACAGTCTGCACCGCGATCACCACGACCGAATCTCGAACCTTCGGATCGGCGAGCATCTCAAGATTTCGCTCCAAGCTCGGGCCCGCAGCGACAACCACCGCCGCCTTCCCCTTGCACGAATCTTTGAGTGATTCAATCCCCGCACTCTTTGAATAATGATCAAGATTCATGATCGCATTGCGAAAAGTCACCCGCGCGTTTGCCAGCGTCGTCACCACATGCGTCCGCTGCGCCTTGATCACATTACAAAACACATCACTAAACACCGCGCCAGATTCTCCAAGCCTCTTGGCGCTCGGCGGATGATGAATAATCTCAACGCCCAACCCGATCACCGCTTCGATCCCTACGAACATTCGGCTTATCGTTGAAGAGTCTTCTGCTTGGCACACCAAGAAGAAACGACTCGTCTCAAACATCCTGGTGTAATCCACCCGCTCAAGCACCGCGTGGAGCAACTCAACATCAGGCTCGAAACACATAATAACCCCAACCGAACCAAGCCGTTCGAGCATCGTGCCACAGTGATATCCGATCCCAAATCCAACCATCGCACAACACGCCGCATTCGTCGGCTCAAACCGTTCGGCAAACCGTTTCGCCTCTTGCATGGGCTTGCGTTTCGATGCGAGTGCAACCCCGCCAAGCTCAACACTCTCAATCCCCTCATCGGTTTCAATAAACCGAATATCAATCGGCGACTGAGCCGTACGAATCTGCTGGGCTGCCAACGGGCTGTGCTTACTCAAAGCCTCAAGATTGCGTTCGAGCAATGAACCTTCTTTGTTAGGTTGTGCGTTGGTCGCGCACAGTGCGTTGAGCTGGGCATAATCCATCTGGTATTCTCCAGGAAATATCCAGCCAAGGTTCGCGTTGCACTCGGTGCGCACCGTCCCCGCAAGGCCATATTTCTCCCATAGTTATCGGCCTTTTCTTCCTCAAGACTCCATTTTCCATGCAACCATCACCCCCTCTCTAATCGAATACGATCACAGACAGATCATCAGGACAACACAATCATGCAAAGTTCACTTTTCGAGCCTCAGAATCTTCCAGAACTCCCCAAAGCCAGCACATTCGAGCATTGGGTTTTCGAATCTCCCATCCCGCTGATGCTCATTTTCTTCATCTCAGCCATCATCATCTTTGGAGCCGTTTGCCATACCCAAAGGGCCAAACGCTTCGGGTATCCAATACTCGGTGCCGGGATCTTGCTTGGTCTGGGAGTTTTCGCTCTCGCCAGCGCCGTGACCACCGAATCAGAACATCTTCAAGAGCGATCACGCCAGCTCGTCCTCGCAGCCTCCATCGGCGACTCAACAACACTCTCATCCATACTCGACGAAAAAGTCCGCATCAAAACCAACTTCATTACTCAATCCGGCAAAGAACGAATCATCACCCTCGCAACATCACGAGCCGCTCCGATGATCGAATCCGCAACAACCAAAGAAATCCGCGTTGGCTTCTATGGCCCCCAAGTCGCCAAGACACACATCAAAGTAAAAGTAAAAGCAGACATGATCCCGCCATTAAGCTGGTGGGCGATCGATTGGATCAAACCATCGCCCGATGCGCAATGGATCGCCACCCATATCGAATCACTCTGGATCCAAGGGCTCCCAAACTAGCCAGAAACACCCGTATTCAGGCTTATTTATCCGGAATCGCAACAAGCTGCGACGACTGAAGCCGCGTTGTCTTGCCGCTCTCTGTACGAACTGTTTCATTGATCCCTTGCCCATTGAGCAGGTTATTGGGGAACTGATCTCGCATTTTTCGCATCTCAAGCGACTGCGTCGGRGGCNGYGTCGWMGCATCAAAGTCCCGCTCRCCRAASAYCCCAACCGTCACCATSSWSCGKGCTGGYGCATGATAATAAAACGCCATCACACCATCTAAACGAAGCTCACGAACCGCATCTTCCGCAGCTTTGCGAAGCACTGCCAAATCCTCAGCACTCGGTGTCTGATAATCAGTCCGTCCATACACCCCAATCTGAAGCGTATAGACAGCCTGCTTTCCATACCGCTCCTTGGCGGTCCGTAAATCATTCATCGGGTTCGACCCATGCAACGCCGCACTCGTCGGAGGCATAATCAACGCGCTCTCAAAGAGCTTCACACCCATCAAATCCATTTTTCGAATCCGCTTAAGATCCTTAATCGCTCGCGGCTCAGTCTTCGAGAGATAATCGCCATACGCAATCACCAACTGGCCCGATCGTGTATCAATAAACGCATCACGAAGCCCCGCCTGATTTTGAACAATCTCAAGCTTCTGCTGAGCATGCGACATCGAACCACCAGCCACCTTGGCCACCACAATCGACCATCCGCCGAAATTATTGGTAGCCTGCGATCCATCTGCCTTACTTTGCCCATCAACAGCACCCGAAGATACAGGTTCAGGCGCAAAAACATCGCTAGACTGATCGGTGTATTTTTTTAAATCTTCATCTTCTCGAACCTGCTGGCTGCCACAGCCACCGAGCAAAAGCCCACAGGAAGCTGCGATAAAGACAGATGTAAATCGGTTACGCGATATGTTTGGATATACGAACAAACTAAAAACCTCCTTGTGATGGTCATTTTTATCATTTGAGACAAAATTCATGGAATCTTTTCGTAGGTCCCCGAGTATGTTATACTTCATAAGTAACTTGTGAATCATGGCTTATCCTGCTTGAACGAAATTTATTTGTTTTTTCAGCGATCCGATATGATCCGTCGATACAGAGATCAAGGGATGGTTGGAACAGTGGTTTCAACTACAACATGTAGTGGGTGTCCTGTGGTGGGCACAAATACTCGGTATTGACAGAAGACGAAACAGGACACAAGAAAGAGGCATGATTTTATGAGTAACATTTCTCCAATCAATAGCACAGCATCATCGCATCCAGCAGGAAGGCTTTCGGTAGAAACACCGATCTCTAGTCGAACCGCTGACGATGTCCGGGGCCGTGGTGGGGCTCGGACATCAGATCGCGTTGAGTTCTCACAGATGGCCCAGTATCTGAGCCAGCTCCAATCCGAACCCACAGAACGAACTGATCTTATCAATCGTGTCCGCTCTGAGATTCAATCAGGCACCTACCTCACCGAAGACAAACTATCAGCAGTCGCTGACGAACTCCTCGATGATATCACCTTTTCACTCTAACTGAATCAGCCTGATTCAATCAACATCAGAATATACCGGCTGCGACATCTTAGTGTTGCAGCCGGTTTTCATTCATATTCGATCTGTCTTACTTCCAAAGCTCTTCAAACGCGATCAACCCCGCACCAACCAACCCGGCATCGTCGCCAAGAATACTCGCTTCAACGCTGACATTGCGGAGTGACTCAGGAAAGACCTCCCGGCGAACCGAATCACGCACAATATCAACCATCGGCTTACCGATCGCATGCACCAATCCGCCGCCAAGCACAACCTTGTCCAAACTCAAAAGAGTCACCGTCGATGCAATCGCGATCCCAAGCCGATCGGCAGCATCATTGACCACCGTCCGCACCAAATCATCACCTTGCTCATACGCCATCGCGAGCACTTTCGACTTAATTTTGTGCAGCTTCCCATCAGTCATGCTCGTCACCATCGACGAATGATTCGACCGGATCAACTTGACGAGCTCATGAGCAATCGCTGTGCGTGAACAGTTGTGTTCGACCGATCGTGATCCAAGGTGCGCACCAGGATATAAAATCATGTGCCCGATTTCGCCTGCTGAGTAGTGTGCCCCGCGATGAAGCTGGGAGTTGATAATCAACCCGCCACCAACGCCGGTGCCTACCCAGACCCCGAGCATATTGGGTGTCTGGTCGCCGATCCCAGCTCGCCATTCACCATACACCGCAACATTCACATCGTTGTCAGCATACACAGGCACCCCGAGCCGATCCGACAAAGCCATCACAACCGGCGCGTCGTTCCATCGCAGGTTCACCGCTTCGATCACCACACCTTTTTCAGGATCTATCGGCCCAGGAACACCAAGCCCAGCTGTATGAATCGTAGACATCGGCACCTTGGCATCATCACACGCCTCGCGTGCTGCTGCTGCAATACGATCCATGACCGAATCAAACCCGCCATCCGCTTCGGTCTTGAGCTTGGCGCGTCCGAGCACCTCACCAAACTCATTAATCACCCCAGCCTGAATATTTGTCCCGCCAAGATCAATCCCCAGCGCGAGCTTGGCTTGATCATCTTTCATTACGACGCTTTGTGCGGGTGCGGGTGTGTCTGTGGATTCTTGAGTCATTGGTCAATCTCCGAGCATGCCGACAGTTTGATCTATTCAAGTAGATTATAGTTCGGAAAGTCTTTCGCAGTATACAGAAATCAGCATCAAAGCAAACTTAACACAACTCGCTTAACACAGTTGAGTCTTCACCACCGAACAGTTCGGGCACGCCTGTTTGATCAATCTTGGGTCAATTTCCCCAATCACAAACAATGTCGACCCGCTCCCCGAGACATGAATCACCCGCCCGGTTGCCTTCTCAAACGCATCTCGAACCTCATTGAGTTCTGGTACAACCGTACAAGCAGGCTTCGCCAAATCATTGAACAAGGCTGATTCATCTCTTAAACGCTGCGAAGCGAGTTGCACAACCCGGTCTTTATCAAGCGTGTGTTCACTACCAACCATCGCATCAAATACCCGGTATACCTTCCCGGTATGACATCCAAACGCGGGCATAATCAGCGTGATCAGCGTACCAGCATGGCCGCTGTCTAGCCGAGTGATCTGATCGCCAAAGCCTTCAACAATCGCTGGACGCGGAACCGATCGCCCTGGATCAAGAAAGAACGGGATATCCGATCCCAGTTTCATCGCTAGCTTCACCAGCGTTTGGTGACCAAGCTTGAGACTAAAAAGCTCGTTGATCCCCATCAGCACACCCGCAGCATCCGCCGACCCGCCACCAAGCCCGCCACCCGCGGGGATCGATTTCAATACCCGAAGACTTATCGCCAGTTGCCTGCCGACATACTCCTCGACCACCTTGTGCGCACGAACCCCGAGATCATCCGCAATCGCCCACTCAACTGGCACCACCGAACCATCACCCTGGGCCCAAACAACAACATACTCAGATTCTTGTTGTTCAGGAACTTTGCGAATCTCAATCTTGTCACACACATCAATCGCGTGCATCCACGAGCAGATCGGATGAAGCCCATTTAAGTCATCTCTGGGCCCAACACCCAGCACCAGGTTCACCTTGGCATAAACCCGCGTCCGAAAAACATCAGCATGTGCATTTTGTGCATTCATCACCAAACTCTAGCGCACTCCAACCCACCCGCCAGCGTACCTAGAATGAAACAATGAAAGCTTTTCTTCACTCTTCACCAAACGGAGGCTGACCATGATTGTGCAAGACCTGATCGATGCGATGGAACACATTGCCCCGCTTAAACACGCAGAAGACTGGGATAAGGTCGGACTCCAGCTTGGCGTGCCCGATCGCCCACTTGCTGGACCAATCCTCCTCACCATCGACTTGAGCGAACGCGTGCTCGTTGAAGCCCTCGAACTTGGTGCTGGCGCGATCATCGCGTATCACCCGACGATCTTTACCCCCCTCGAGTCTCTGACAGATTCAACCCATACCCAGCGTATTGTTCGTGGCGCGATCGAAGCGGGTATCGCGATCTATTCGCCTCACACCGCCCTTGACGCCACTGTTGATGGCGTCACAGATTGGCTCTGCGAAGGCATCAGTTCTGAACCCGGCGAAGCAAAACCAGGCACCATTCAAGGCGACTGTCGAGCCATCGTCCCCGCACTTGGAGGCGACACGAATCGCGAAGTCAAAGTCATCACCTTTGTCCCCACCGACCAAGTTGATACACTCCGCAATGCCTTAGGCACCGCGGGCGCGGGCGGCATGGGCAACTATCGGCTCTGCTCGTTTAGCACCCAAGGCGAAGGTACATTCTTGCCTCAACAAGGCGCACACCCAACCGTTGGACAAATTGGCTCGCTCGAACGCGTCGCAGAAACCCGCATCGAAATGGTCTGTTCCAAGCACGCCCTCGCGCTGGTGATCGAAACCCTCAAAGAGTTTCACCCCTACGAAACACCCGCCTACGACATCGTTGAGCTCACCCGAGAACCAATCCGAAAGATCGGTGCAGGACGCAGGCTTGTTCTCGATCAACCTGCAACCATTGCCCAGCTTGCCGATCGGCTCCGATCGCACCTCGATCGCTCGCGCATCCGTTACGCGCTCGCAGATGACAACGAAAACCACCAGTTTAAAACCATCGGCGTCGTGCCTGGTTCGGGTGGTTCAATGGCCCAGCTCGCCAAAGACGAAGGGTGCGAACTCTTTATCACAGGCGAGATGACCCATCACGAAATCCTCGCCGCCAGCCAATCCGGGCTCAGCATTCTCCTTGCAGGACACACCAACACCGAACGAGGATACCTCAAACGGCTGCGAGAAAAACTCCTTGAACACCTGCCCAATGCGACTATTACAGTCAGCATGGTCGATCAAGATCAGATTAAGATTGGATAACTTGCGATAACTTCGTTGAGTATTCGTCTGCTAGTTGCCAGTGTTAATCGTGCCCGAAAGCTCAATCGCCGCTTCAGGAACCCGAACCTCAGCATCAAAGAGTACTTCTGACAATCGGCCTGGAGGCACATACTGTGCTGTGCCAACAATCAGATAACTCACCGATTCTGAATCCGACAACGCCGAAGCCGGGATCACCGCTGGGAGTTTGAACACATGCGACGAATAAGTGTGCAGCGTCGTTTGCGGGCTCCGCACGCCTGAGAATACTTCGACCCCATCAATCTCAACCCGATACCGGATCTGCTTGAGCGGGATCGGCTCTTTGTTCGGATTCGTCGCCTGGATCGAAAACTCGATCACCGAGCGATCTTTATGGTGCTCGATCTCACGCACACCCATTGCGGTAAATGTTGGTGCCATCGCCTTTGAACACCCGCCGAGCAGTATGCTTGCCCCTGCAAAAACGAGCGTGCAAAGAATACCAGCCTGTGATCGATTCAATCGTGCGTGCTTCATCATCAACGAGCCTAGCACACCCATACCTCTTCTGCACACCCAACTAGGCAACAATACACACGAGATCTACGATTTGGTGAGTGAATCAATGCGTTAGTCGATTACTGTGGGCAACATCGATCCCACGCCTTCGTCGCCGGTGGTGATCATGATCCATGAGGCATCTTGTTGATTCTGAGCAAGTTCCATGTCCAGTGTTTGATGAACATTAATAAACCCAACCCAATGCACCATCAGCCATCCAAGCACCATACACCCGATCCACGCACCGATCTCCGCGCTGCGCTGTTTGCGAATCAAGATCAAAATCCCAATTGAGAGCATCACTGTGCCCATTTTCCAGGCTGCCAAAATCGCAGGCGATTGATACTCCATCATCGCCCTCGCCAGCGGGTTCATTTCATTCATCCCGATATTGGTAACATAGAGCAAGGTCAGGTACAGATCCACGCAGCTCATCGCAGCGATCGCAAGCGACAACACCACCACACGGAACGGGCGACGGGTAAACAAGGTACAAACCTGGCTGGCCAGATCTTGAACCCAAAAACACGCATTGCCGATCAATCGAACAGGATAATCCAGAACAGATTCCATCTCTCTCTATCTTCGTACATCCATTTGCATCACAGAAACGAATCATCACTTTGAGCATGTTTCGCTCTCGGGTTGTAGTATCTAGGCAAATACATCCACGCTTCTCGGACTTCTCGGGAACCATCGCGACCTGAATCTGTACACCAATGAGAAGATTAAGGAATAGCCAAGCAAACAGCTGGAGGCTGTGATTACTTTATGTTGACCAACAATCAAACACCTCGCACCCGCCAGTACACAAGCTTCACACGCCCATTGCTCGCATTGTGTGTTGGCCTGAGCTTTGGATTCGGATCATCGCACTGCCTCGCACAGCAGCTTCAAACTGAATCTATCGAAAACCCGATCTACATCGCCGATTCTCCGATCGCATCCGAATCACTCCAACGCCTCACCGAGCTGCTCACACAGAACAACTTGAATGAAGCAGCCCGCGTGATTGATCACATCATCACCGAGTTTGGCAACCGACTCATTAGTGCCGACGGCTCAGATATTTTCATCCCAGTGCGCGACCATGCCCATGCGTACCTACTCGATCATCCAAAGCTCTTACAAACCTACCGCACCAATATCACCCCGATCGCCCAAACTTGGCTCGATCAAGGAGACTGGTATAAAGCCTGGCACGACGCCTGGCTCACAGCACCCGGTTGTATTGCCAGCCTACATCATGCGCAAACACTCATCGAGAACGCTCATTTTCAAGCAGGTGCTCGAATGCTCCAAAGACTCGAAGCACACCCAGATGCAACCTTATTCGCAGATCAAGCATCAATCGTATCACTGATCGCGGCCAAATATCTCGATACAAGCATCGCGTGGACAGCAGCCGATCAATGGGCGAAACGAGCCAACAAAAATATCCCAGCACACACGCCGATCCATCTCCCACACCCATCACATGCGCCASMWGKYTCGCTCWCSTGGAAYACMRAYCAAYMRAYCRRYCMAATCTCSCTCACAGGCATCGTCCCGGGCATACTCGGGCAGGTCCCGCTCACGCCAGCATCCCAGCTCGATCAAGTTCAAAACCCAAATCAGCCTCGTCGCCTATCGGGTGCCAACTGGGACCCAACATCATGGATCTCGCCCGTTGTCTCAGGCAATCGGCTCTACACAAACGACGGTATCACCATCTCGTGCTTCGACCGCTTCACACTCCGACCAATCTGGAGAAAACAAACCGCCAAAGATATTACCGAACTCCCCCTCGATCCCGACGCCCGCGTCCGGCTTGGCCGAGTTATCGAAGACACCACCACCATCACCATCATCGCCAACGATCTCTATATCCCCACAGGAATCCCCCGCAACGGCTCGCGCGTAGGAGATTCTCGCCTACTCAAAGTTGATGCGCTGACCGGAAAGACCAAATGGGCAGTGGATATCAACACCCTCGATCCAACATTAACCCAAGCCTCGATCCGAGGACAGGTGATCGTCGATCAAGATACCGTCATTGTTGGCGCACGCACAAACAACCGGAAAAAACGCCTCATCAGCTTCGCGGTTGTCGGGCTTGATGCCCAAACCGGATCACTCAAATGGCTCCGCCACATCGCATCCGCCGGCTCGCTCCCCTTCCAACAAACCGGGCAACTCGCACACTCGCCAACACTCCACAAAGGCGTGATCTATTGGACCGACTACATCGGGCTCGGATTCGCGATCGAATCTTCGACCGGACAAATACTCTGGGCAACCCCTTTGCCCGCGCCAGATCTCTACGCCCGCTCGGTTCGCCCATCGTTCTCAAGCAACACCCCAATTGTGACTGATCAAGGCGTCTTCATCCTCACCACCGATGGCACAAAAATTATCCAACTCGACAAAGCTACAGGCCAACAGATCGCATCAAGACCCGCCAACCCCGTTGGTGAAGCGTTGTACCTGCTTCAGGTCGACAATCTTATCGCATGTGTGAGCAAGTATAAAATCACCTTTATTCCAATCAATCGCTTTGAACATGCTGCCAGCACCCGCACATCATTACTCGGCGACAACGCCGGCATCCGCGGGCGAGTGATCGTAGTTGCCAACCAACTCCTCATACCAATTCACTCGGGTGTGCTTGTGCTTGATCCACATCATCCAGGCACCATAAACCAAATTAAACTCGACGCTACCGGCAACATCATCGCACTCGAAGGCCAGATCATCGTTGTTGACGAAACAAACATCTCAAGTTTTCTTGCTTGGGACACCGCTTCAACTCTCCTTACCCAACGCATCGAGCACGATCCATCCGCAGCCATCACCCTCGCCGAACTCGCCTACCGCGCCGAGCAAAGCACCCAAACACTCCCCGCAGTCGCGCGAGCAATCGATGTAATTGCAGCACTCCCAATCAACCAACGACCAGATCTCAACAACGAACTCTTCTCGGTCATACTCGATATGGTCGAACCAGCACACCAATCAGCACAAAGCTCGCCACTTGATTCGGCAACACAAAAATCGCTGCTCGGTCATCTTTCAACACTCGCCCAATCGCACCAGCAAGTCATCGCACACCGAATGGCATTGGGAGACTGGAACGAAAAACGAGGATTCGCAGCCGACGCAATTCGTGCGTATCAAGATATCCTCGATCAACCATCCTTAAGCTCTTCAATGTGGGAAGGTGCCGGCATCGCGGTGCGAGGCGGACTCGAAGCGACACGCCGAATCGGCAATATCCTCAACGCTTCAGGCTATGCGCCCTATAGAGCATTCGATCAAATCGCAACCTCCGAACGCGCGTTTCTCAACGCTTCCCCAAAGCCAACCGAACTCGAACAACTCGCCAAACGATTCCCTTGGGCAACAACCACCCCCGCGCTCTGGCTCGAAGTTTCGCAGGCTCAATCAAAGACTCGACAAATCTCCGCCTCGATCAGCACTGCGAATAAAGGGCTCGATATCGCACAAGATCTCAGCGATCTTCATATCCAAGTTGATCAATCCACAATTGATCAACTCGTCGAGCAAGCCATCACAGGCATGCTCGCGACCAACCGCGCCAACGACGCCCAGACTCTCGCCACCAAGCTCGAACAAGTTTTTCCAAACCTCACCCTTCGCATCGCTGGCGAGGTTATCACGAACGATCAGATTACCCAAAGAGCGATCGCAGCGACCCGCCGACCAATCCTTGGTGATACATTCATCCGCGACGATCAACCCATCCTGCTCACCGGCTCACCGATCAAACCAACCGTTCGCATCGACCCGGGCGGCATCGTGATGTACTCGCCTCAGCATGGCCAAATCGAATATGTCCGCGCAGGACGAAATGTGTTCGAAACATTCTGGTCAAGAAAATCACCCACCAACGAGCCACCGATCATTCCCTGGCAGGACGAAACCCGCACGCTTATTCTCTACCCAGAAGGCGCACAACTCGATCACACAGGCACGCTCGAAGCAATCGAAACCACCACAGGAAAACCAATCTGGGTGATCGAAAATATCGGCGCAATGCTCGCCAATCAAAGCACACGAGTCCCCGACAATCTCGCCAGAGCAGAACACATGTTCCTCTCGCCGGTTCATGGACAAGTCCCAATCAGCCAGCTCATTGTCGTTACCGATGGCCATACAGTGATCGTGAGCGATCGCATCGGACGAGCAATCGCTATTGACCTCTTCTCAGGCGAACAACTTTGGCAAAGAGATCTCCCGGTTAATCGCCTACACGATCTCGATCTCAACGCAGGTGTCCTCGGAATCTGCGGCTTGATGTACACCGATCAACCAGATCAAAAACAACACAGTATACTCAACTCAATCGTGGCATCAATCGACCCACGCACCGGCGAACCTATCGGTATCATCGATCACTTCGGACAACTCCCAAGGTGGATTCGTGTCGGWAACGACAGCAACCTGCTTGTTGCCACCAATGAACGCATCGTCGCAATCAACACTAAAGAAGGCGTGATCGATTGGGTGCTCAATGATGATGATCTGATCGAATCAGTTGCGGGCTGGGTCGTCGGCAATCAACTCATCGTCCTCGACGAACGAGCAAACCTCTGGCCGATCACCATCGCCCAAGGCACCAGAACCACAACGCCGATGAATATAAAGCAAAGAATCGCAGCACGAAGCTGGATTAAAATCCGCTCAGACATCAACGCGCTGATCATCGCAGGAAATAAAGGGCTCGCAATATTCGATCACAACCAGCAGCTCATCGCAGACGACTCGATGAATCTCCAACGCCCACTCATCGATCTCGCCCAAGGCACACACCGATGCGTCTGCATTGAAACACCTCTACAAACAAATGATTCGTCTACTGCCCAACTGTACTTAATTGATCTGAACGATGCAACACTTCTCGACACCACACAGTTGACAGTGCCGGCAGTGTTGAATCGAACACCAATCTCCATCACCGCAATCACCGGCGGCGTAATCGTCGGCTACACCGAGGTCTCCATCTTTGTGCGCACAACAATCGCTAAGCAATAACTCGATTGATTTCTTATTCTGTGATTTTGCTGGGATCGATGCCGTTTTGGATCGCGGTGATTTTATTCACCCGCCGTTCGTGGCGTCCGCCATCGAACTTGGTACTCATCCAGATTTCGACAACCTTATCGATCAGCCGCTCGCCGAGCAAATCCGCAGAGAGGCATAACACATTGGCATCGTTGTGCGAGCGTGAGAGCTGGGCGGTGAGTTCATCATGAACCAACGCAGCACGCAATCCATCAACCTTGTTCGCTGCAATCGACATGCCGATCCCGGTGCCGCAAATGAGTACACCTCGCTCAGCCTTGCCGCTCTTCATTTCATTGCCAACCGCATACGCCTGCTCAGGATAATCGCAGCTTCCTTCACACGCTTCAACAATTGATGCAGTGTGTCCGAGATGCGTGAGTGTTTCTTGCACCCGCTGAGCCGTCGCCATCCCGCGATGGTCCGCACCAATAATCACACGCATCGTTCCTGAATCGGACGAACTTGGAGTTGAATCGCTCATGAAATGATCTCCTTGATTTTGGCTTCGATTAGTCGCTCAAGTTGCTCTGCCACCTCACGATAGACCTCGATCGGCCCGCCGATCGGATCGAGAACCGGATGCATCGCATCAAGCGGAAAAACCTTCGCCCGCGATTCAGGAGCCATCCGCACCAACGCATGAGCATGGGCAGGTGTCATCGCAAAGATCACATCCGCCTGATCAACCAGCTCTGGCGTAATCATCTTGGACTGGTGCCCGGACAAATCAACTCCCCATTGGTCCATCACCTCGACCGCTTGAGCCGACGCCCAATGCCCATCGCCCGCAGCTACACCAGCAGAATCGATCAGAATCACATGTTTGTCCGATCCGAGCTTTTTGACGACCGACTCAGCGATCACCTGCGCCATCGGCGACCGACAAGTGTTGCCGGTACAGACAAACAAGATATGCGTTTGAATACCCACAGTATTTTCCATTTCAGTATTTCCCAAGGAAGCTACCCGTCCCAACTCTTTCACACACAAAGAGTAGCGTCAAAAATTGCTCTATGCGAGACGCGCCTGCTGTGTGTTTTCTATTCCAATCACGATCGGTGAATTTCACCAATGTGGATAACTTGCCCAAAGAAAGGTTGCAACCGCATGCTCAAGTGATTAATCTATGGGTTGAATAAGAATCGATTCGCGCAAAATGCACAAAGCATCAAGCGTGTGACTGATTGGGACACAAATTACACTCACCGCAGCGATCCACCTCGCTGCCTTTGGCCGAAAGTCTCCACGCATGCCCGCCCACGATCATCAGGTCTTGGAAGATGTTCTTGCGCACATCCGCACAGAACACCCAGCTGTCGCACGAAGGTGGTTCGAAGATCTCGAACCTCTCGGCATTGTCTCAGGCACCTTTGGAGTCCGTGCCCATTCTGACATCCATCGCAACTACCTCCGCAGAAACGGGCTTGACGCCTTTAATGACGCAGTTCGATCGGTCACCGGCCAACTCATCGCCGTCCGAATGCTCGGCCCAGATGATGAATGGGCGGTCGCCACCCAAAATGCCCAATCTACCAAAGCCAAAGCGACCCAATCGGCTCAACAAACAACTGTCAATGTTCGGCCCGCTGCTCCGGCTTTCGTTGCAGCGAGCGGAATGTCGAGTAGTAATAGTGGTCCATCAGCTCTGACAAGAATCGCTCATGTTGCCTCCGAACGCGCTTGGCTCGATCAGGACACCTCCCTTCCCATCAACCCAGACTATGGCTTCGATCAGTTCGTCATCGGCCCAAACAACCAGATGGCCCACGCCGCTGCGGTTGCCGTCGCGGATAATCCTGGACACGCCTACAACCCACTCTTTATTCATGGCGGCGTCGGACTCGGAAAAACCCACCTGCTCCAAGCAATCTGTCTTAAGATTAAACAGAAGCACCCCGGCATGGTCATGCACTATGTCTCATGCGATGGTTTCATGACCCAGTTCATGAGTGCCGTGCAATCTGGACGCATGGTCGAGTTCCGCCATGCCTTCCGCGATGTTGATCTCTTAGTGATCGACGATATCCATTTTCTTGCCAAACGAGATCGCACGCAAGAAGAGTTCTTCCATACCTTTAACGCACTCTACCAAGGCAATAAACAGATCATCATGAGCTCTGATGCTCCGCCCGAAGAGATCCCTGATCTCGAAGAGCGGATGGTCTCACGGTTCTTGTGGGGCTTGGTTGTGAAGGTTGATAAACCTGGGTTTGAAACCCGGGTCGAGATTCTCAAACGCAAAGCCCATAACCGCGGGCTGACCCTCCCAGACGAGGTTGCGACCGAGATTGCTCACCATATCGATTCGAACATCCGAGAGCTCGAAGGCGCGATCACCAAGCTTCAGATCGTATCAAGCATCGAGAAGAATCCGATAGATCTTGAGCTGACCCGCCGAGCGTTAGGCGCCGAGTTTACCTCATCGACCGCGATCACAGGCACCGGCCCAACCATCGAGCAGATCATCTCCGAGATCATGCAGTTCTACCACATCAAACGGGTTGATCTCTTGGGCAAACGCAGGCATAAATCCATCGCCCATCCACGCCAAATTGGGATGTACCTCACCCGCCAGAACACCAAGCACTCGCTCGAAGAGATCGGCGCCCACTTCGGCGGCCGAGACCACACGACCGTCATGCACGCTGTGCGGACAATCTCGAAAAAGTGCAAGGATGATCAAGAACTCCTTGCCCAAATTCGCACACTCGAATCTCGTTTACGCTCATCGTAAATCTGTTTGGTATGTTCAACTGAATAATCCAACACCCTTATATGGGCATAAATCGCGCCTAACTGTACCGTGAATAAGCCGTGGATAACTCGTCGTTTGCGCTCGGATGCGCTTGGTGGTTGAAGCTGGTACACAACACTTGAATGAACACCTGTCGGTACTGATCAATTGTCCCGAGCGCAATCGACAGCTAACCGACAGCTTAGCAGCCCTGCTAAAACACACGCAAACCACTGTCTAAAAAAGGTTTATGAACATCACAATCGAGTTATCCCATAAATAGGCGCGATAATTACTACCACCACCATCAATTTATCTAATTGAATTAAATACAAAGAGCCATTCAGGCACTCCCAAATCGACAACTCAAATCAGCACACACATCCGATGTGGATAGTCCCATGATAAGTCAAACAAGTCATTCGCTCGTTTGAGCAGCTATTTCCGGTTTCTAAGCGTTCGGAAGAAGCTGGTGAGCTGCTCGGAGCATTTGGGTTGTTCAAGTCCTGCGATAATCTCGCATCGATGATTGAGTCTCGAATCATCACAGAGCGCGTAGAGCGTTCGTACAGCCCCGGCTTTGGGATCGGATGCCCCATAGACCAATCGCCCAAGCCGAGCGTTCACAATCAAACCAGCACACATCGGGCAAGGCTCAAGTGTCACGACAAGCGTGCAGTGGTTGAGCCTCCAATCGTCGATCGCTTCGCATGCCTGGAGAATCGCACTGAACTCGGCGTGCCCTGCCGGGTTGCTGTGCATCTCGCGGGTGTTGTGTGCGCTGGCAAGAATTTCGCCTGTAGCTGTGTCATACACAATCGCACCCACAGGCACCTCGCCAAGGGCTGACGATTCATCAGCCAACGCAATGGCTCGTTGCATCATCGAGCGGTCAAGATCCGTAGGAGCAATCTGAGGCGACTCTGGCTGAGACGAATCTGATTGGGTTGATTCCGAATCTGATGGCGTTTGAGTCATGATGATTACTCGCCTTCGCCCGCATCTTCATTTGTCACCGCGTCGGCATCTTGGGCATTGCGCATGCTGTTTTTGCCAAGCACCTTCTCAATCGGAAGCACCTTGAGAATGAACAGCCCAAGCTCATACAGAATATACAAAGGCCCCGCCAGCAAAAGCATCGAAAGCGGATCGGCAGGAGTCATAAATGCACCAATAATCGCACTGACCGCAATCGCGTGTCGGCGGTATTTGGTCATTATCTGCGGATTGAGTATGCCGACCCATCCGAGCATCACCACAATCACAGGCGTCTGAAACGCAGCTCCAAACGCTAAACCCATGTTCAGCACGGTCTTAATGTATTCAGAAATTCGATACTGTTGAGCAATCCCGATGTTTGAGGTCAGGTTCATGATGCGGATGATCGGCTTGCCGTCTTCAATATCCACACACACACGCTGTTGGTGCAATGCCTCATTGATCCACATCATGCCCACCGTCGGATCAGGCGGATCAGCCTGAAGAATCGGGATCATCGGAAAGACGATCCCTTCGGGTACTGGCGCGGTGAGTACATTGAGTTCGCTGCTGACCTTGGCGCCAAAGCCGATGAAGAATGCCAGGATCACAGGCAGGATGACAAAGTAGAGAAACAGCACACTCAAAACGGTGAGTAAAGCTGAGAATGGGATGAGCAAATGCACAATTTTGCGTTCGTGGCTATAGAGCCCGGGCGAGATAAACAGCCAGAGCTGATACAGCAGCCAAGGTGATCCGAGCAAGATCGTAATAATCAAGGCGATCTGAATCACCGCACCAAAGGTCTCAAAAGGCCCGGTTGCGAGCAGCTGCGAGCCTTGCCCTGCTTTGGTGAGTTGATCCCGGGCCGGTTCAATCAATATCTGAAGCAACGGCCGACCAAACCCAAATGCGATGATAAATATGGGTACAACACCCAAAATCGAGTAAAACACACGCTTGCGAAGGTCTTCAAGGTGATCACCAAAAGACATCATCCCAGATTCTGAGATTCCAAACGAGCTGGGCTCGTCGCGTCCTGGAAGCTGGCTTGGTGTGTCTTTTTTGAACATAGGCATGATTCGTGGTGTATTACCGGACGCTCTGTGGAGTGAACAAAATTCAGAAACAATTCGTCTACAAATCTGTATAACCTGACAGAAGGCAGCGTCTTAAGCATCTTAGCAGCACGAACAGCAACAGGAACAATGATGATCTGTCAAAACCGATCTGCCAAAACAGATCGCCAACACAAATCAATGAAGCGGGTGATAGGTGAATGAACTGGGGATGAATGGATCAGTGTTTGACGCTGTGATCGAATCGGCGATCGCAGGCGATCATGATGCGCTCAATCAGCTCTGGCATCATTCCCGCCGATGGGTCGCTGCAATCTTGTTGGCGCACAAACCGAGAGAAGCAGATCTCGAAGATCTGTTGCAGGTGGTTGCCATGCAGATGTGCCGAAAGATTTCGAGCGTGAACGAACCCAAGGCGTTCAAATCTTGGTTACGAACTGTAGCGATCAATACCGCTCGTGAAGAGGGTCGAAAAACAACCCGCCGAAAGAAATCAATGCTCCGTTTAGTTGGGATGGAGCATGCAAACAATCGATCGCCAGCGAGCGCAGATTTCATAGCAGCCGAATCTGACGAATCGAAACGGATCTATCAAGCAGCATTATCGTTGCCTCCGGGATATCGAGAACCGATTTTGTTGCGATGTGTCCGATCCATGAGTTATCAGCAGATTGGCGAGGTGCTTGATCTGCCGACGACAACGATCGAGACACGCATAGCGCGAGGGCGACGAATGCTCAAAGAACTTTTAAATCAACAAGCCGATCAACAAGAACTTCAATCGAAGACAGAACAGACCGTGGGAGCCAGACGATGAATGATTACACAACAAATGATGCAAAGAACACAGATGATTCAAACGATCAACCAATTATCGGCTTGCCCGGCGACGAGCGCGATGTATTGATCTCTCGTGTAATCGATGGAATCGCAACGAGTCATGATTGGACGATTTTTCGAGCCTTGGCTGCGCATGATCCGAGTATTTGGACCGAGCTTGCTGACACCCAAAGCATTCAAGAAACGATGTGTACTCATGTTGATCACTTCGTTTCGATCGCTGATCATATCGAGCTTCCTGGAGGCTTGATTGATGATCAACCCATGCGAACTCGGCTCGATATTATCTCGAAGTGGGGAGGGTGGGCTGCTGCTGCCGCGATTTTGGTGGTGTGGTTTTTGGGGAACCCAAGCCTTCAATCATCAAACGAGATCACGCCGATAACCGCTGGCTTTGGTGGATCAAATATTTTGCTCGATCAAGCCCAGCCTGATCAGGCGTTTGATCAATATCTAGCTTCTGGACAAAGCTCCGGGCAAGTTGTTGGCGAGATGCCAGAACACATTGTGATCGAAACGCGTCCGATGCCCGACGGCACGATCGAAGTGCTATACCTGCGTCAGATTATCGAACGCCAGATTATCGATCACGCCTATCGCGAGATGAGAGACGAAACCGGCAATGTGTTTCCTGTTCCTGTCAAGCTCTCACCAAGAACAACAAACTCATTTTAATACGCAAATCGTGAAAGATTCACATCCTCTGCGCATCTAAGCAATGTGAATAAAACAAATTCAACACACCACCACAACACACACTCAGGAGAAAAACGATGACTATGTTGGACACGCTCAATAAAAAAACAATGATCGCTTTGATGATCGCAGCAACCGGGCTAAGCACCTCGATGGCTTCGGCCCAGTTCAAGGTTGATTACTCAGCCAAGGCTGACACAGGATCTGTAACGAAGGCCGATAAATCGGTCTTTGTAATCAAGAGCCATGATGACGAGCATTCCTATGAGGTAAAAATTGTTGATGGCGAAATCATCATCGCCAAAATCGATGGTGATGATGTGGATGATGACCAAGTGAAAATCAAAGGTGAAGTTGTAATCTTCATCTCCGATGACGGCGAAACACTCCACGAGCTTCAACTGCCTTCAGCCAATCAAACAACCAATCATAAAAGGGTTTGGGTGACCTCATCAGGCAATAAGTTCCCGGGTGGCAATGATCATTCAAATCTGCGTAGTTTCTTTAGCAGTGACAACGACAATCACATCGATGGGACAGTTGTACCTAGCCCACCCAAGGTCATGCTTGGCATCAACCTTGGCGAACCTTCAAAGATTCTTCGTAAGCATCTCAACCTCAAAGAAGGTATTCGTGCGATCCTTATTGAGAGTGTAATCAAAGGGCTGCCCGCAGCACTCAGTGGGCTCGAAGACTTTGATGTCATCGTTTCAATCGATGGATCCGATCAAGCGGATGGCGAGCTTCTTCGGAAGATCCTCGCTGAAAAAGACGCTGGCGACATAATGAAGCTCATCGTGCTTCGCAGCGGCGAAAAACTCAAAATCAAGGTCGAACTTGCTGAATACAACGCAAAGGAACTCGGCACCTCTTCTAATGGAGGCAAAATCTACTACGACGATCAAGAAGGATATGAAGAGATCAGAGAGAAGATAGAAGCAACCCGAAATCATGCAAAGAACATCGAGTTTGAGCTACTCACCAAGCTCGAAGATGGTGAGTTTGGGCACATGCAAAAAGGGCACCTCGCAAATCTCAAAGTTCAACTTCATGATCATCTCGCCAAAGCTGCTGATAAACATCTAATTTCTGTGAAACTGCATGCTCAAGCATTGGATGCAATGAAGGTTGCCGAGCGTCAGCTTGTCGAGTTTCAAGATGGAAGACTGACAGTACGATCATTTCCCGGAGTGACTGGAAGAATTCAGCATATCGATAGATTCCTTCCACAAGCGATGAACAGCCATATGGATGGCATGGAAGCACGCTTTTCGGCACTTGAATCTCGCATCGATCATCAGATCGACGAAATGGGCGAGCAGATGGATCGGCTGATGAATATGTTCGATCGGCTGATGGATCGGCTTGAAAAGAACGACGATTGATTTTCATAAGCGATCGAAAAAAGTGCATCCAAATTTGAGTTTGTTTGTACAACTCATGAAACCCGGATCGTACAGATCCCAATGACCTGTCAAGCCTGAGATATTTTCGTTCAGGCTTGACCCAAACTTAACCACGACGCCGATCCTGGTTCTACAGGATCGACACAGGCAGCTGCGCGACGAGACCCCGTGCAGCTGCCATTTTTAATTTGATTCTTTTATCAATCTTTATATCCATACTGAACGAAACCCGCCCGTGATGCGTTTGGTATGATGAAGGGCAACGATGCCTTGATACAAACATGGAGAATCTGATGGCTGACAATGATTTGAGTTCACAAGCAGGCGAGAAAATGCTCGCACAGGTTCATGAGACCTAYGACGCACTCAAAGCCGAGATCTCTAAGGTCATCGTCGGCCAAGACGAAGTCGTCGATCAGATCCTCCTTGCGATCTTCTCAGGCGGACACGCCATGCTTGTTGGTGTGCCTGGTTTAGCAAAGACGCTCCTTATCTCGACGATCGCCCAGGCAATGGAGCTTGAGTTCTCACGCATTCAGTTCACACCAGACTTGATGCCTTCGGATATCACAGGCACCGAGGTGATTGAAGAGGATAAAACCACCGGGCACCGAGCATTGCGATTTGTGAAGGGTCCGATCTTTGCTAATGTGGTGCTCGCAGACGAAATTAACCGCACGCCTCCCAAGACCCAAGCAGCGATGCTCGAAGCGATGCAAGAGCGACAAGTGACCACCGGAGGCGTGCGCCACACGCTCCCAAAGCCTTTCTTTGTGCTTGCAACCCAAAATCCGCTCGAACAAGAAGGCACTTATCCACTTCCAGAAGCCCAGCTCGACCGGTTTATGCTTCAGGTAATGGTGGGCTATCCAAGCGAGGAAGAAGAGCTTGAGGTGATTCGCCGAAGCTCCAAAAAGGGTGAGGTTGTTGTGAAGCCGGTGGTGAATGCCCAACAGATTGCAGATGTTCAGAAGATTATCCAGCACGCCCCGGTGCCCGAGCATGTGCTTCGCTACGCATTGCGATTGGTGCGCTCGACACGGGTCAATGAAAGTGATCAAGTGCCTGAAATCATCAGCGACTACATCGCATGGGGTGCAGGCCCGCGCGCCAGCGAAGCGTTGATTCAAGGCGCCAAGGCCCATGCCTTGCTTGTTGGCAATGGCGTTGTAGGGATCGATTCTGTTCGAGCAATCGCTCATCCAGTGCTTCGACATCGGCTTTTGACCAACTTTAATGCCCAAGCTGATCAGATCACCACCGACATGATTGTGGATCAGTTGCTCAGTGAAGTGCCTGAGCATGCGATGAGCGAGGCAGACCAGGCTATTTCCTCGCGGGCAATTCGATAAAGTAAACAGATATTTGCTGTTAAATAAGAATTTTTCAATCATCAGACACAGATATCTTGATTCGTATTGAGTCTGAATCTCATTTGTGATACACTATCGGCCACTACTTCTTTTACGAAGGAATCTGCTTTGCTCTCACAGACGACCGAATATGCCCTGCGTGCAATGAGCTGTCTTGCTTACATGCCTGATGAGTTGGTTTCGACCGCTCAACTCGCTGAGGTAACCCATGTCCCAATGAACTACCTTGCCAAGGTGCTTCAACTGCTCGCCAAATCAGAACTGATCACCGGCCGACGCGGCGTTGGCGGCGGGTATCGGCTCAACCGATCAGCGAGTGAGATATCCCTTATGGATGTCATCAACGCGATCGACCCGATCGAGCGGATTAAATCTTGCCCGCTCAAGCTTGAAAATCATTCTGGAAAACTCTGCCCGTTGCACGCTCGACTTGATGCAGCAGCCAAGGCACTGATTGACACCTTTGATGGTATTTCATTGTCAGACATGTTCGCAGAAGATCCATCGATCCGCCCTTTATGCAGCGCAGAGATGACCACAAAGGTGAATCTCACGCTCGGCCAATCAGATTGATTGTCTCGACACAGATTTCATGACGCTTGAGCTTCATAGGTGTACGATCGTTTGTGAGTGATCAAAATCAACAATCAGAACTATCGTCAACCGATCAAGCTGCCCAAGAAACAATTGGTGCAGCTGATGCGGTGGATATCCATCACCTCGAACAGCAACGCCGAGACAACCGCGATGCGGTGATCGCCCTTGGTATGTTGCCCTATGGCGAGCGAACGGACGATCTTGTTACGCTTGCAGATGCCCATGCGCTTTACAACGAAGATGCAGACAAGGCGAACAAGGAATCGAACCAAGCCCGCAAGCAAGCCAAACGGGATAACCCAGACATTGCCGATGCAGACCTGCCTGCGATTGTCGATGATCGTCCACGCGTCAAGGTTGCTGGTCGAGTGATGCTCCACCGCGATAACGGCAAGCTTATTTGGCTCAATCTCCGCGATCACACCCGCGATACTTTTCAGATCGCAGCTTCAAAGCGTGATTGTGATGAGAACGGATTCAAACTCGCCAAGGTGCTCGATGGCGGCGATCTGGTCATCGCAGAGGGGCCGCTCACCATGACCAACACCGGCGAGGTGACATGCTGGGTCGACACACTCATTCCTGCGAGCAAGTGTCTTGTGCCTCCACCAGAGAAGCACGCGGGTTTGCAAGATACCGAGCGCCGATATCGTCAGCGATACATGGATATGTGGGCCAATCCAGATACCACACGGGTATTGATACTCCGTTCAAAGATGATGAGCGCGATGCGTCGATTCCTCGAACGCCAAGACTTTATTGAGGTCGAAACTCCTGTGCTTCAGGTGCAGGCGGGCGGGGCTGCTGCTCGCCCATTTATGACGCATATGAATGCGTTGAGTCTCGATCTTTCGCTTCGTATTGCGCCAGAGCTTTATCTCAAACGATTGCTTGTCGGCGGGATGCCTCGGGTGTTTGAGGTGAGCCGAAACTTCCGCAATGAAGGGCTTGATAAGAGCCATAATCCAGAGTTCACCAGCCTCGAAGTGTACCAAGCCTACGGCAACTACGAAACCATGATGGAACTCACCGAAGGGTTGATCCGTGAACTCGCACAACTCGCAGCGAGCGAACCTGGCGGCGGCGGCGAAGATGCTTCTGCTATGCCGTTCGGCAATCTAGTGATCGATTACGCAGCACCATTTGAGAAGATCACTTATGCAGAGTTGTTTGAGAAGGCACTGGGATTCTCAATCGACGAGATCGACAAGGCGAGAGCCGAATGTGAGAAGCGTGGATTTAAAACCAAGAGCAAGGATGGTACAGCGATCGATGATATCTTTATCATCAACGAGCTTTTCGAAGAAGTCGCCGAACACATGATTGATCCGGCGAGGCCAACCTTTGTAATGGATTACCCGGCGTCGTTGTCGCCTTTGACTCGACCAAAGCCAGGCACCGAGAACAATGCGGTGCCTTTGGCTGATCGATGGGATATCTTCATCGGCGGCATGGAGATCGGCCCAGCATACACCGAGCTCAATGATCCAGACATCCAAGAAGAAAAGTTTCGCGAGCAACTCGCAGGCGTTGATGATGAAGAATCAACCTTCCGTACCTTTGACGAAGACTTCGTCAACGCGCTCAAGGTTGGTATGCCTCCAGCGGGTGGGCTCGGGCTTGGCATGGATCGCATCGTAATGCTCATGGCCAACCAACGATCGATTCGCGATGTGCTGCCGTTCCCGATGATGAAACCAACAGCCGATTAACCGTTCTGAATAATCAAAGCATAAAAAAAACACCCCGGCATAATGCTGGGGTGTTTTGTATTCTGTGATTGTTCAATCAATCGTCAATTGCTTTTTTCCGGTCTTTCTTAAGCTCGATCTTTTTCCCGGTGCTGTCATGAACTTGTAGGTTCAAGCTGTTTCCCTTTGCGACTTTCTTCCGATCGTGAAGCACATCAATTGCCTTCACAGTCGGTGAAATATTCGGGAACTCTCGGCGTTCGCGCAATGCAGAGAGAATAGACATCCCTTCATCAAACGAAAGCTTACGGAACGCGGTGTTCAACTCTTCAATATCYGCAAACTGCTGGCCAGGATCTTCAGCCAATGGTTTGTCAAGTGCCGCAATTGCCTGTGCGCTTGGTGATGAGAGTCCGGTTTCTTCTACAAGTCCTGCAAGCTGATTCATTGATTCTGCGAGCAGGCCGTTGTATGCGATACGGGCTTCAAGAACCGAATCATCGAGTACAAATCGCATCACTTCTTCGAGTCCGTTGTCGCCATCAAGCACTTGGATTTCATCGGTGATTGTTTTTTTGTATTCACGAACGATGTATGCGTTCATTCCGCCTTGCACTCGGCTCAAGATGCCTCGGTTCATGAGATCTTGGGAGAGTGTTGTTTCATAAACGAGAGGCTTGAGCATTTCAGCAACTTTGCTCATCTCGCTGATGTTCGAGAGATCGAAGTTTTCGATCAACCCGCCGGTGAGTTCCCAGTAGAGATCGAGATTGTCGATCACCATCAACTCCATCCGGTATCGACGGGCATAGACGATCGGCATGATCTTCTCGACCGAGATCGGTCCGACATTTGGATTTGAACGCAAGGCGAGGATATCAGGGTTTTGACGAAGCCTGAGGATTCGCCCGTCTGGGCCTTTCTTTGCAAGCTTTGGATAAGGCACATCGATCGGCAGATTTTGAACAGCATCTTTTTGTTGTGGACGAGCAGTGTTTTTAACTTGAGGGCGTTGCGCTTGCTTTGGCGCTGCTTTGGGTGCTTGCTTTGGTGGCGGGGTGTATGCCGGCTGCTTCTTTGCAGGTTTGGTTGGTGGCGGAGCGACCTGAGCAAGCGATGGGGTTGCTGCCAAGCCAATCGCAAGGCCACAGGTGATGAGCATGGTGTTCAGTTTGATATTCATGATGGTTTTCCTCCCGGTATCCAGTCTTCTGGATCTTCCGATTTTTCAGTCTATTGAGTAAGGCGAATGAAGCCTGTGTGTCATTGGTGGTTATGGTCGAATACACACGATTATCGACCAATCAACAGGCGAATCCTTTATGCCAGCACAGAGCGGGCACAAGTCCAACGCCTATTGATACCGATTATGACGCTGAAACCATGATATTGTTCCCCAATCTCGATTTTTTGATCCAACAAAGCACAATTTCCGGACTATAAACCGCTATGCCAACATCAAACACCACAATTGATAGAAAACAACTCGCTGCTTCGATCGCACAAGCGTCGCTTCTGCGAGGGACATTCACCCTCCGATCCGGGCGAACAAGCTCCTACTACCTCGATAAATACCGGTTTTCAACCAAGTCGGAGATCCTCAAGCAGCTTGGGGTGTGTTTCGAAGAGAAGATTCGGGAGATCGAGCAGGATCTTGGCTGTAAGGTTGATCAGCTCGCTGGCGCGGAACTCGGAGGCATTCCGCTTGTCACCGTCGCAGGACTCACCACCGGACTTAGCACCATCTTTGTTCGTAACGCCAAAAAAGACTACGGCACCGCCAAACAGGTTGAAGGCATGATCAACAAGGGGGACACCGTGATCTTCATCGAAGATGTCGCCACCACCGGCGGCCAAGCACTCGAAGCGGTTGAAGTCCTTAAAGCATTGGGAGCGAAAGTGCCTGCGATGATTACAGTGATCGATCGCCAAGAAGGTGCGCGTGAGAATGTCGAAGCAGCTGGCGTGGTGTTCCATGCGCTTTTCACCAAGCATGACCTTGGTGTTGAAGACGATTAAACGAAAAACAGAGAGCCTATCGGCTTTCGAGTTCTTGCTCGAGTTTTTGGGCAGCCTCAGCCTGCTCGTCATACCGCGCTCGGTTCGTCCGGTGATCCATCAAGAAGTGCACCTTGCTGGCGAGTTCTTTGCCAGCTTGCTGAATCAGTTGTTTGCGGGCATGCCCGAGATGGGTTCGCCGTGAGAGATGCACGACCACCATATGCTCGCACTCGGTGACCTTGAGCCATTCGACCAGATCATCGACATGCATGTGCATCCCGATCTTGGCTCGGCTCTTGTGTTCAGGATCGAAGAAGGTGCATTCGGAGATAATGATCTGGGCTTTGCGGACATCATCGCGGAGCAGGTGCGGGCCGGGGAGGGTATCGCCGGTGTATGCGAGCAGCGGTACTTCAAGATTGTTCACAATCTCTTCGCCCTTCATTTTCATATCCCGGAGCTTCTCCTGAGGCAACCCAACCAAATGCTCCTTGAGCTTCGTCCGCTTCTCGATAATCACATACCCGATCGACGGGGCGGTGTGTTCGGTGTGGAACGCGCGGAGCATGATGTTGTTCTTGAGTTGGATTTCTTGCTCGTGCTCGAGTGTGATGAGTTCATAAGGCGTTTTCTGGCGTTCGAGGTTTTGGAACCCATCCATCATGCCTCGGACATCAGATTCGATTCGCTTGTCACAGATAATCGTGCCCGGGCCCATCCCCTGGAAGTTGCGCTGCGAACACCAATAGGCCAAACCCCCGAYGTGATCYATATGCCCATGGCTGAGCGCACAGAACTTGGCAGCCAACGCTGATCGTGGCGCCATGCCCATATCGAAGCAGACATCCATCTCGGGGATATTGATCGTGGTGGCTTCGCCCGCGACCGAGTAGCCTTGGACGCGGAAGGGTGAGAGGAGGAGGAAACCGAGCGAGCCGTCGCGTGGTGGTGGTCTTGGGATCATGGTGCGAACTCCGTTATCAGCGGGTTTGCGCTGAAAATAGCAGTGGATGCCTCGCCGATGCGAGAGCGGGGGAGTCTAGGCGTGAGATATCTTCATTTGTTGTTTCTTTTTGCCTCCCCCACGCTTGTGGGGGAGGCGGCTGCGCAGCAGACGGA
>NVSM01000025.1 GCA_002401225.1 bacterium | reverse complement strand
CAACATGTGCCCAGGAGTCGAAGGCTTCGAGCCATCGCTCGGCACCATCGACATCTTCACMGGCACACTCGGCAAAGGWCTCGGYGGCGGAGCCGGCGGRTTCATYGCMGSCTCMCAASAMCTCATCGACCTCATCATCCAACGCGGCAGACCAACACTCTTTAGTAACGCCCTCCCCGTCACCGTCGCCGCGAGCGCCAACAAAGCCATTCAGATCCTGATGGCCGAGCCCGATCGCGTGCAGAAACTCAAGGATATTACGAGATACTGCCGCGAGCAGATCAAGAACCACACCGAGTTCGATGTCCTCGAATCCCCCACCGCCATCTGCCCCATCATCGTCGGCCCCACCGAAAAAGCCATCGCGATGTCCAAACAACTCTTAGAGAACGGAATCTTCGTCATCGGCTTCGGCTTCCCCGTCGTCCCCGAAGGCGAAGCAAGACTCCGCATCCAAATGTCCGCCGCCCACACCGAGGCCCATGTCGATCAACTCGTCGAGGCGTTGAAGCAGTTGTGAATGAGAAGACAAAACTAATCACCTGGAATTGAGACGACCATGAATTCGAATTTAACCGCAACTATTGATTTCTCCGCCCAATTCGGAGGTCATGATGCAGCTGACGCTGTACTTCCTCATTTCCGAGCACTCAAAGCAGCGGCAAAAAACATTGAGTTTTCAGGTTTCCCATATCCAAAACTGGCGTTTATTCTTCGCGTCGATGGAGAAATAAGCCAATACGGGTTCTCTGGCACAGGGGAACCGGATATCGATCGCGACGGAGATTATCTCTCGATTGACATTGGCATCACGATTCAAGATCGCGAGACTATACCTCAAGTGATCAAATCTGGAATCATGAATAGCCCAGAGATTATCACAGCCGCGATTCAGTTTCGTAGGATCAAAGGATTCGATCCAGAAATWCTCAGAGCACCACTCGAACTACTTTGCGAGCGATACATCTCATCTCTGTAGTAAGAGCCCGGTGCCCCGAGGCACATGTCGACCGGCTCATCGAGGCTTTGAAAAAACTATGACCGAAACAGAAAAACAAAATCGTTTTTTCCCATATGGCACCAAATGTCCAGAATGCAGCTACACACTCGGCACGAAAGTGATGCTTGTATGTCCTGAATGCGGCTCGCCAACGGAGACACTTGCTGCAAACGGTTTGATCTTAGAAATCACAGRACAGCACCGATCCGCAATCCCAAAGTCTGTATATCCAAAGCCCGACCGATACATTGATAAGTTCATCGCTCGGCAAACCCGGGATATCTTTATTCCACCCCTAGTCGTTGGTGTGACCCTGTGGATAATAAGTGTCTTTACACTTACTCGTTTAGGGTATCGGCCTGCATATGAGGCCTCTATTTTAGCTTGGTTGTTCTTTACTGCTCTTCTGGTTGGATTTCCAATATCGCTCATCGCTCAATACATCCGCGGTTCATTTCGTTCGAGGCAACGAGAATCCGCACATTCAGATGGCATGAAACTCGATCGAGTTGAACGCTACGATTTCGAACTGAGTCGGGCACTAATTATGAGTTTTGATGGCCAAAGATGGCTACTCATCCGGTCTATCTGGTACGGCCAAGGCCTGCTCTACCTTTTTCCGCCGGATGCCATACAGAGACTCGATATCGACCTGTCGAAGCCCATCGGAGAAAACGCATCTCTTGATATCATTCCAAGTTCAAGGGTTGTGGTTGGATTTGAAACCAATGGAAAAGAAATACCTCTGAGAGAATCCGATAGTCTCAAGCCCCGCTGTATAGCAAGAAAACTAAAATCTGTAACCACTGCTGCTCATGAGAGCGCATTCCTTGGCAAACGAAAGACCAAAGGTTCATGTTTTACATCAGACATCTAGCCGGGTGCCCTCCTTCGCCCGTCTTCGGCGAAGGAGGTCTTCAAACAACCATGACCACTMMAKWMCMTCMWKMSCCGAAGNASGRKMNGAAKSMKSNGYMSKGYCASMSTTGRMSNNCTSAACCCAACTCAACCCAACTCATCATCCGCCACATGATAATGCGGATCTTCGAGCACATTGACCTCGACCATATCGCCGGCCTTATGCAACAACACCCGGCAGTCCTCGCTCAGATGGCGAAGGTGCAGCGTCTTGCCGGCCTTGCGATATTTCTCCGCCAGGTTATCAATCGCCTCGATCGCAGAATGATCCACCACGCGCGAGTTACGGAACTCGATCACGACATCATTCGGATCATTCGCCGGATCGAAGAAGTTCTTGAACTCGTTGATACACCCAAAGAACAACGGCCCATTGAGCTCATACACAAGCGAACCGTCTTCATCCGTCCGCTTAATCACATGCACATGACGAGCATGCTCCCACGCAAAGATCAGCACCGAAACAATCACGCCGACAACCACAGCCATCGCCAGGTCGTGATACACCGTGACACCCGAAACCAAGATCAGCACAAACGCATCCTTGAGTGGAATCTTCTTCATGATCCGTAGGCTCGACCATTCGAAAGTCCCGATCACCACCATGAACATCACGCCGACAAGCACCGCCATCGGGATCATCTCGATGTACTTGCTCGCGAACAAAATAAACGCCAACAAGAACATCGCTGCACTAATCCCAGACAGACGCTTCCGCCCGCCCGAGTTAATATTGATCATGCTCTGCCCGATCATCGCACACCCGCCCATGCCGCCGAATAGGCCACAGACCGTGTTGGCGATTCCCTGCCCGACGCATTCCTTATTGCCTCGTCCGCGGGTGTCGGTCATCTCGTCGATCAATGTCAGCGTCAAGAGTGATTCAATCAGCCCMACCGCKGCCAGCGTAATCGCRTACGGCAGRATGAYCATCARGTTTTCCCARGTCCACGCCATGTCTGGATAATGGAATGTCGGGAGCCCGCCTTCGATCGATGCGATATCGCCAACGGTCCGGGTATCAAGATTGAACCCGATCACCACCAATGAGACCACCACAATCGCTGCCAGCGAAGATGGAATAATCTTCGTGATCTTYGGCAAGAAGTGAATRATCGCCATCGTCGCCACGATCAAYCCMAGCAACATAAACAAAGGCGTKCCGACCATCCAWACYGTTTCYTCCGCGCCYTCAGGYAAGAACTTRAACTGYTCRAGCTGTGCYAAGAARATCACRATYGCCAAGCCATTRACAAACCCAAGCATCACCGGGTGAGGCACGATGCGGATGTATTTTCCTAAGTGCAATACGCCCGCCGTGATCTGAATCAACCCTGTCAACACCACCGTCGCWAACAAGAACTCCACACCATGATCAGCAACCAACGCCACCATCACAATCGCCATCGCCCCGGTTGCGCCCGAGATCATCCCAGGTCGCCCACCGAACACAGCCGCCAAAAGGCCAACCATAAACGCAGCATACAACCCGACCAACGGATCAACCCCCGCGATAATCGCAAACGCCACCGCTTCGGGAACCAGTGCCAATGCGACGGTGAGCCCGGAGAGGATCTCGGTTTTGATGGACCATGAATCGTCGCCGCCGAGGGTGGCTGCGGGCATGCTTGGGATCTTCATATRTTTCTATTCCTAGCGGGGGCAAAGCGGATCATGCGAAGTGAACACACAACAAGCGCACGATGACGACCATCGTAGCCCCTTGAATATTCCTCTATCGGCTCAATCGCTCGATTACCGCCTCGGATTCCGAGGCGTGCCCTTGAGATTCGACGATCCACCAGATTCGGAATCTGATGAATCGCCGTCCTCCTCAACAACCCGCGGGCCACTAATCGTCGCCGGCTTGACATCCACCGCGACGCTTGAATCAACCCCGTGATCATCATGACCATAGTGGTCATCACGATCGTTGGGTCGACGGTGATGATGGTTCTGCGATTCTTGCAAGGCGTGCTCGCGCTCGTCAGAATCCATATCTGCCATATCCACCCGAGCAAACAACAACCGACCCGCAGCCGTCTGCATCGAGCTGGTAATCACCAGATCACGCGTTTGCCCTATATAAGAATACCCATCCTCCGCAACGACCATCGTGCCGTCGGGCAAGTACCCAACCGCCTGCCCATGCTGCTCGCCGGGCTTGATCAACTCGACATGAATCATCTTGCCCGGGATCACCACAGGCTTGAGTGCATTGGCCAGGTCATTAATGTTCAGTGTCGGAATCTTCTGGATTGTCGCGATCCGAGAAAGAGCAACATCTAAGGTCACCAGCATCGCAGGCATCCGGGTCGAAAGCTCGATGAGTGCCAGATCGACAGCCTTCTTACTTACCGGCGACGAATCGATCATCACATCGACGCCGTTCATCCGTTGGAGCTTGGTCACGATATCTAAACCACGATGCCCCTTGTTGCGTTTCATGCGATCGCGCGCGTCCGCCAAAAGCTGAAGCTCCTCGATCACAAACTCAGGAATCACGATCGTCTGCTGGACCAAACCCGAAGCTGCAATATCTGCAATCCGTGCATCAATCAGTGCTGAGGTATCCAACACCAAAGGCAAAGGCCCACGCATCTGCTTGGCAAACTCGACATACGGGATCACCAAACGAAACTCGTCTTGTGTCTGGATCACCATCGTGATTCCGAGGTATCCAAACGAAACGCCAATTAACACCTTGACCGCTGACACAATCTCGCTGGCATCAATATCCCAAGACTGCACAACCAGATCGATCACGGTGGAGAAAATCCAAGCGACCATCAGCCCGGCCATCAGTCCAAAGATGACGCCCGAAATGGTCGAAATCTTCTTGCGAGGCGTAAGCAAATCAATCGCCAAAAACACACCCGCCAAAGCAAGCGATACAAAGACCGGAATCAACCAGTTTTTGATGATGCCAACCTCAAGTTCGCCTGCCTTCTCGTTGATGCTCAACACATAGAGCAGAACAACCACAAGCATCAATGCGACAAACCCGACTCGGACGAGACGGACGATCATTTTCTTTTCTTGATTTTCATATCCCAGCATAATGTGTCCCTTTTGATCGAAAGATGCTTATAGCCCCGCTGATGTGGGTATAGATTACACACACCAGTCTATCCCATTTTGCCTGCTTGTACACAAGAAAACCACGCCGACCTGCTCCTATGTCCCCTATTTCAGACCAACCGAATCCTGATCCAAACACCCCATCGAGTATTGACCAGTCTGCCGAGCTATTGAATCGGTTTGTAAACCGAGATTTCTCATGGCTTGAGTTCAATCGCCGGGTCCTTTCCCAAGCATTACTTGACAAGACCAAGCTGCTCGAACGGGTGAAGTTTCTTGCTATTTTCGCTTCAAATCTCGATGAGTTCTTCATGAAACGCATCGGGCTGCTCAAATCTCGCCACGATCAGCACATCCCCCACTCGCCCAATCGCCCCGACGAGCTCCCCCCGCTCGAAACCCTCAGCGGGTGCTACAAACTCGTCCGCGAGATGGAAACGCTCCTCGCGGACTGCCTCCAATCTCAACTCATCCCCAAGCTGGCAGACGAAGGCATACAAATAACAACCTATGAATCTCTCACCGATCGCCATCGCCAAGCAGTCGATGGCTGGTTCAAGGCCGAGGTCTTCCCAGTCCTCACGCCACTGGCAGTCGATCCTGGGCATCGATTCCCGTTTATCTCAAATCTCTCCGAAAATCTCGGGCTTTTGGTCGAGCCTATGAAACCCACGAAAAGCTCAGCTGCCAACGAACCTCGCTTTGCTCGCGTGAAAATACCAGATGTCTTGCCCCATTACATCCGCGTAGACACCCTTGTTGGCGATAGCCAATCGAACCCAGCCCCGACCCCAGAAGCACCCGCTATCTATATCCCGCTCGACCAAGTCGTGATCAATAACCTTGGCGATCTCTTCCCCGGTATGCGCATCATCGAGATCCTCCCGTTTCGGCTCACCCGAAGCGCAGCGGTCGAACTCGACGATCAAGATGTCGAAGACCTCCTCGAACATGTCGAAGAAGAACTCCGCATGCGCCGCTTTGCAGATACGGTGCGCATCCAGACCCCTCCGAATCCGTCACAGCGGATCTTGAACTTCTTGCTTACCCAGCTCAAACTCTCCAAAGAAGATCACTTCACGCATGTCGGCCCGCTGGCGTGTGTTGATCTTTTCGAGATCACACGGATTGATCGCCCGGACCTGCTCGCACCACGCTGGAAACCAATCCGCCCGCCCGCACTGTCCGATCCTGAAACAGACATTTTCTCGACCATCCGCAAGCACGACATTCTCATCCATAACCCCTACGAATCATTCTCCGAGTCGGTCGAACGATTCATCACCACCGCTGCCAATGACCCTGATGTGCTCGCCATCAAGCTCACGCTCTATCGCACGAGCCGAGACTCACCATTTGTAGATTCTTTGATCAAAGCAGCCCAAGAAGGCAAGCAGGTCGCGTGCCTGGTCGAACTCCGCGCAAGATTCGATGAAGAGAAGAATGTAACCTTCGCCCGCCAACTCGAAGCCGCTGGGGTGCATGTCGCTTATGGGGTTCTTGGGCTCAAAACCCACTCCAAATGCTCGCTCGTCGTCCGCCGAGAACAATCCGATGGCCAAACCATCCTCCGCACATACGCACATATGGGCACCGGGAACTACCACCCCCAAACCGCCCAACGCTACACCGACCTTGGACTCCTCACCGCCAACGAAGAAATTACCAGCGATGTCGTTCGGCTCTTCAACATGATCACAGGCTTGAGCGCAGGGCAAGAATACAACCAGCTGCTCGTCGCGCCAGATCACATGCGCACGAGCTTCATGGATCTCATAGAGAATGAAGTCACCAACGCCAAAGCTGGCAAACCAGCCCATATCTTCGCCAAAATGAACTCAATGGAAGATCGTCAGATTACAGAAGCCCTCTATGAAGCATCACAAGCTGGCGTCAAGATCGATTTGATCGTGCGTGGATTCTGCTGTCTTCGCCCGGGCGTGCCCGGCTTGAGCGAGAACATCACCGTCCGCTCGATCATCGGGCGTTTCCTCGAACATTCACGCCTGTACGCCTTTGCAAATGGTGCGACTGATCTCTCGAGCTATACCCAGTTCATCAGCTCGGCGGACTGGATGTATCGGAATCTATCGAGCCGAGTCGAAGCTGCTTGTCCGATTCTCTCGCCTGAGCCTAAGAACCGGATCGCCCATATTATTCAAACGCTTCTCGATGATCGTCAGAACGCCTGGATCATGAATCCTGATGGGAATTATTCCCGTATGACTCTCCAAACATCCCCGTCAGCCGAGTCTTCACAAGCATTGGGCACCTTCGAGACCCTCATGAGGCTCGCCTTGACGAATAAATAGCGTTCAGGGTGTTCATCAGGTGAAAAATGAACCCGCTCGGCTCGTCACTCTCATTAGAGGCTATATCATTCCCCATGCGCTCTCGTGTTGTCATTACCGGCTTGGGTCCCGTCTGTTCTTCAGGTGTGGGAATTGATCAGTTCTGGGAATCGGTTCTTGAAAACCGATCCTCACTCACCAAGATCGAAGCATTTGATGCTTCGGGCTATCGCCCCAAACTCGCGGGCGAAGTTCGCGAAGTCAAAATCCGCGACTTTGTCCCCAAGTCCTACCGCAAAGCCACCAAAGTCATGGCCCGCGATACCCAGCTCGCGGTCATCGCAGCCAAACTCGCAGCCCTTGATGCCGGGCTTGTCACGCGAGGCTCAGACGACACCGAAACCGGGTTCGAAATCAAATCCGAACGCACGGGGTGCCAGATCGGCGCCGGGCTGATCGCAGCAGATACCGAAGAACTCTCTCGCGCAGTCGTGAGTGCTGAGGATGAGAACGGCGAGTTCTCGATGAAAAAATGGGGCACCGAAGGCGATGGCGATTCTGGGATGAACAACCTCCCGCCTTTGTGGCTGCTCAAATATCTCCCCAATATGCTCGCCTGCCATGTGACGATCATTCATGGCTTGGAAGGCCCATCGAACACCATCATGGGTGCTGAAGCGAGCGCGATCCTTTCTATTGGTGAGAGCACACGCGTTATCGAGCGGGGCAGCGCGGACATGTGCTTCACCGGCGGCGCTGAATCTCGACTCAACCCGCTCGGGCTTTTGCGATGGGATTACTCAGGGCGATTGGCTGACACCGGCGATGCGACTGATGGCTCGACGATTACCAAGCCTTACGATCCAGAATCCAAGGGCGGAATCATTGGCGAAGCGGGCGGAATGCTGGTTATCGAGAACGAACAGCACGCTCAAGATCGCAACGCATCGATCTATGCCACCATCGCAGGCTTTGGAGCTGCCCAGTCGCCGCCACCGATGTTTCTCAATGTGATTGAGAGAGAACACCCCAAATCTGAGCCGCTCGATCGTGGGCTTGAAGCCGCGATCGAATCGGCACTCAATGATGCGGGAATTACCCCAGCCGAGATCGACCTGATCATCCCGCTCGCACTGGGAGTCCCAGAACTCGATACACTCGAAATGGGCACTCTTCAAGCCGTGTTCGCTGATCGTCTTGATTCGATTCCGCTGATCACAATCGCGAATCTTGTGGGCAATACAATGGCCGGGCATGGGGGATTGATGGCTGCTGCTGCTGCCAAATGTCTCCAAACCCAACAAATTCCTGGGCAGGCGACCAGCAAACCGATCGAATATGCCCTTGTCTGCTCGGGCTCGCTCGGGGGCCAAACCGGAGCCCTTGTACTGGCAAGGTATTCGTCAAATTCTGAATGATCTCCCATATTGTGGGAGATGCCCGTTGCATCTGAATACAATACAGAACCAATCCATCCATTTTCGTTTTACAAGGGACTCTTTATTATGCACAACAATCACAACAACAATAACAACAACCACTCATCCCGTGGACGCAGATCTACCCCATTGGCCGACCTTGATCCGGCATTGACCGAAATCAGCCGAAAGGTGATTGGTTGTGCGATCGAGACACACAAAGAACTCGGTCCTGGATACCCACTTGATATCTACCGCGCTGCCCTCCTCTACGAGCTCAAGCACGAAGAAGTCGCATTCGAAGAAAACAAGAAGTACGATGTCGAGTTCGATGGCGAGATCATCGGGTCGGTCACCGCAGACCTCTACGCTGGCGATCGGTTCCTTGTGAAGATCATGGCTGAGAACTACGAAGTGGGCGGCAAAGAACGCAACGAACTCCGCGCCACTCTGCGGGCTGCCGAACTTGAACTCGGGCTCATCATCAACTTCGGMCAACGCCGACTCAAAGACGGACTCGTCCGCGTGCTCAATCCAGATGCACTTCGCACCGACGATAGCGAATTCGAAGACGAAGAAGAGGGCGAACTCGTCGAAGCATCCGAGGAATAAACCACTCACTTTCGAGGCAACTCTCTATGATTTCTAACAATCAGCGTGTCGTGATCACCGGCATGGGGTGGGTCACGCCTTTGGGCACCGATATCAATGACACTTGGGCAAAGCTTACAAGTGCCCAAAGCGCGATCGCGCCAGTCACGCGATTCGATGCATCGACCTGCGCGACCAACTTTGCTGCCGAGGTCAAAGACTTCGATCTTGCTGACCATCTTGGTGATCGGGCAGATGCCCATAGGCATGCTGGCGTAGGTACTCAGTTTGCCCTTGCTGCTGCAACTGCTGCGTGGAAAATGGCCGGGCTTGATACGACACCACCAAATCTTAAACGCACCGGGATCTATCTTGGCGCGGGTGAGGGTGTGCTTGATTACCCGCCTTATATGGCCGCCAATATCGCAGGCTGGAACCACGAAGCCCGCAAACTTGATGCGGTCGCATGGGTCACCAAAGCCTATGAAGGCATGCAACCGATTGCGGAAGTCGAGCAAGAGCCTCAACTCGCCTCGACGCATATCGCAGCCGAGCTTGGGACAATGGGCCCGACCCTCAACTGCATGACCGCGTGTGCCGCTTCGACCCAAGCGATCGGCGAAGCGTTCGAGATTATCCGAAGAGGCGACGCCGACATCATGATCGCGGGTGGGTGTCACTCAATGATCCACCCATTAGGAATGACCGGTTTCATGCGCCTCACTGCGATGAGCACTCGGCGTGATGATCCCGCAACCGCATCGCGCCCGTTCGACAACACCCGCGATGGGTTCGTCATGGGCGAAGGCGCAGGGATCATCATCCTTGAATCACTCGAATCGGCCAAGGCCCGCGGGGCGAACATCCTCGCTGAGGTTGCCGGGTTTGGTTCGACGGCTGATGCGTATCGAATTACTGAYRKCSRYYYTGWYGKYRMWGGCGGCGCGGGCGCGATGGCTGGGGCACTTAAACAAGCCGGGATCGATCCCGCAGCAGTCGATTCCAACGGTCGGCCATTGGTCCACTACATCTCGGCCCACGGCACAGGAACCCAAGAAAACGACAAGACCGAATCCAACGGCGTTCGCTCCGTCTTTGGCGAACTGGCACCCAAAGTCCCGTTCTCGTCGATTAAATCGATGATGGGACATTTGATTCAGGCAGCGGGCGCGGTCGAACTGATGACCTGTATTCAGGCGATCCAGACCGGGATCCTCCCGCCCACGGCGAACCTCAACGATCTTGACCCGGCATGCGGGCTCGACCATGTGCCCAACGAAGCTCGCGATATGAACGCTGCGGGCGGTGTTGAAGTGTGCCTATCGAACTCCTTCGGGTTCGGCGGTCAAAACGACACGCTTTGCCTTCGCAAATACGCCGACTGATACTCGATTCTCACCACATCAAGCTCATATCGACGATGAATGGTGCATGTCTAAACTTGCGATGATTCAAGGAACGGTCACCGGCTTTGCCGTGATTGCTGCCGTATCGGTGGTTGGTATTGTTGGATTGCGCTTTGCCAAAGCCGACGCCGCCAACGGCGTGTACCAAACTCGATTGCGCGATCTATCGAGCGAGTATCAATCACTCGCCGCCCAATACAACCAAGCCGTGCGCCAGACGGCGATTACTGAACTCGTCGTGAAAGATCGCAAGATCACCGTGGCTGTGCGCACAATCGAGGGCACCGCCGAGACGATCGAAACCAACTGCAATGCGGATAAAGAAATCTATGTCGACTTCGCTCTGATCGAGGGCCGACTCTGGATTCGTCGGGTGTTTGATAGTGATACGCCGCCATCGCAAGCGACGATTATCAATCCGAAAATTGCTGAGATCGATTGGGACAGCGAATCTGCACTTGTCGGACAAGCTGTGTATCGCCATCTTGATGAGGGGCGATGGATTGTCAATGCTGGTGGCGATGGGGCGTTGGCGTTGACCAAGGTTTCTGAGGATGAGATTGTGAATCTCTCGCCGCCGCCGACGATCAAGGCGTTTGATGAGATTCAGGTGCAAGTCGATGAAGAACTTGAGAAGATCACTTGGCGCGATGTGTTCGCGTCGGTTCTTGGTGATTAAATCCCTCTCAACCGGTGGCACAGGCGTCCCGCCTGTGATGACTTTTAGCCCATGTAATTGAAGATAAGACCACAGGCGGGACGCCTGTGCCACCGGTTCAATATTATTTCCATTTGCACCAGTAATGCACCGCGGCGGCGTGCCAGATGATGTGGCGGAGCATGATGCCGAGCATTTGTTCGAGGGTTTGGTCGCCGCCGTAGTCGATGGTTTTTTGATCTGGGTTGGATCGACACCATTTGCAGAACTGCTGGCAATCTTCGATCAAAGCCTCAACGATCATGGGCAGGTTTTCGATGCTTGAATCGGGCATGGGGTTCCATTGTTTGATTTGCTCGTCGCCGACGACATGTTTGGCGTGATTGCGGAACACGGTGGCGATGTGGACSARGTGCCATGCYCCKGAGCCTTCGATTGTKGGATCGCCCATYTTGGAGAAGGGGTGCATATCGAGGGTCATCGCCAATGACTCCCACGGGGCATTGATGGCGGCTTCAAGTTGAGCCAGAACATCGAGATATCGCGGTTGATCCGTCATGGTTGGGTCATTCTACGCCGATGGGTTCCTACACTTGAGACCGATTCTAAGCCCGAACGAAGGATTTTCAAATGAGCGAAGCTACAACCGATTCGAGTCCAGCCGTCAAATCTATGGACGACATCATGGCGTTGTGCAAACGACGCGGGTTTATCTATCAGGCGTCTGAAATCTACCAAGGTGCCAAGCTTGAAGGGTCAGAGAATGCGATCAGTTTTAATGGCTTCTGGGATTATGGCCCGCTCGGCGCTCAACTCAAGAAAAACCTTCGCGATGCGTGGTGGACTGATGTAGTGATGAAGGGCTGTAATGGGAAGCTTGGCCCGAACGGCAAGCCGGTATCGATCGTTCCGGTTGAAACTTGCATCATTCAGCATCCCAAGGTCTGGGAAGCATCTGGGCATCTCGCTGGGTTTGCTGATCCGATGCGCAAGTGCAACTCGTGCGGGCACTTTGTGCGGGCGGATCATCTTTGGGATATTCTTGCGACCAACTCGGTCTGGCTCAATAACTTGCTCCAAGTGTTCACACCTGGCAGCGGCGAGATCGATACCCCGGCACTGATGAAATGGGCGAAGGGCAAAGGCAAGAAACTCGCTCCAAATCTCGCGCTTGTCAAGAACACAGAAGTCACACTCTCGTGGCTGGCGACGCGTGTCAATGGGCAACCCAACTCGCCGATCGAGATGAAAGAGTTCGTCCAGCACATCGCAACCGAACAACTCAACGAGACAGGATTGCAAGATCCATGCCCGCTCTGTGGCGGGCCGCTCGGCGAACCTGCACCGTTCAAACTCATGTTTGAATCTTGGGCGGGCATTATGCAGTCAGATGACAACAAGGTGTACCTCCGCCCGGAAACGGCTCAAGGCATCTTCATCAACTTCAAGAATGTTGTCGATACGACGCGTGTATCGGTGCCGTTTGGGATTGCTCAGACTGGTAAAGCGTTTCGAAATGAAGTGACGCCTCGAAACTTTACTTTCCGATCACGCGAGTTTGAGCAGATGGAGATTGAGTTCTTCTGTCATCCTGAWGATTCCAAAGGCTGGTAYGAGTTCTGGCGGGATTGGCGSATGMASTGGTGGCARGASCTTGGRCTCAAAGGCGAGAACCTGATTTTGCGTGAGCATGACAAGGACGAACTGGCCCACTATGCCAAAGAAGGCGCSGGCACSGCSGACATCGAATACAWGTTCCCSTTCACSGCYCCCGGCTAYGGCGAACTCGAAGGCATCGCCGACCGGACAGACTTCGATCTCAAGCAGCATCAGGAACATTCCAAAACCAAGCTGACTTACTTCGACAACACGCGAGGCGAGCTTGCCAAGAACGGGCAGCCCAAGGGCGAGCACTATCTCCCTCATGTTATTGAGCCTTCGGCTGGTCTCGATCGAGGTGTGCTCGCACTCTTGTGCGAAGCATTCACCCCCGATCCAGACCGCCCATCGGGTGTGTATATGAAGTTCCATCCACGGATCGCACCGATCAAGGCGGCGGTGTTCCCATTGGTGAAGAAGGACGGCATGCCCGAGATCGCCGAACCTTTATACAATGAACTTCGCAACCGATTTGGGCATTTGGGGACGATCGATTATGATGTCAAACAATCCATCGGCAAGCGATATGCCCGCATGGACGAAGCCGGGTGTCCGTTCTGCTTCACGATCGACTCGGAGACACTGACCGACCAAACCGTGACGGTTCGTCATCGCGACACGCTCGAACAAGAGCGGATTGCACTGGACAAGGTTGGCGATTTCCTTGCTGAGAAGCTCGGGCTTTGAAAATTGACGGCTCTGTTTTGATAAAGACCGAGAATTGCGAAACCCAGAGCGGCAAATCCCATACTACTGGTACACAGGCTTGAGTTTTTGAGCCGACAGGCCTTTCAGGGGATCAAACATGGGTGTTGTTAAGATATTAGGGGTTGGCGTTATCGGTATCGGCATCCTCGCAGGCGCGGGGTTTGTCGTGTACAAATCGCCGATCGGACAGAATATTGTCAGCGCTCGCCAAAGTAAGGACAACTCGGTCCCTGTTCTGATGGAGCCGGTAGCGTTCGGCGATCTCGAACGCACAGTGTCTGCGCCTGGATCCATCGAACCCAAACGGCTTATTAAAATCTCTTCGCAGGTTTCCGCCAAAATTTTGGCATTGCCTTTCGAAGAAGGTGAACGCGTTTCAAAGGGTGATGTCGTCATTCGGCTCGACCCCCAAGACCTTGTCGCTGCACTCGATTCTGCCAAGGCTGGGCTCAAAGGACAAGAGGCCTCGCTCGGCGGAGCGGATGCCGGGTTGATCAATGCTCGGCTTTCGTATGAACGAATTCTTCAACTCAACGAAACCGGCGACGCGACCCAGGCAGAACTCGATGCGGCTCAGGCTTCGTATCTCCAGGCACAATCCAACCGCGAGGTTCTTGTGCATTCGATCGAACAAGCTCGCGCCCAGATCGTGCGGGCTCAGAAGGATCTTGACAACACGACTATCGCCTCGCCAATCAATGGCGTGATTACCTCGCTCAATGTAGAAGTCGGCGAGACCGTCATTGTTGGTACGACCAACAATGCGGGATCGGTGATCATGGAGATCGCGGATCTTTCTGAGATGCTTCTCAAAGCTGCGGTTGATGAAGCGAACATCGCGCCCGTCGAGATCGGACAGAATGCCAAGATCTTTGTCAACGCGTATACCGATCGTGAATACGCGGGCATCATCAAACGCATCGGGCTCAAACGCCAGGTCGCAAACGATGGCACGGGCACCTTTGAAGTCGAAATCTTGATGAACTTATCTGAGGGCGAGACGCTGTACTCTGGATTGTCTGCTTCGACTGATATTGTGGTTGAGCATTTTTATGACGCGATGATTGTGCCTTCGCAGGCGGTTGTTGATCGCCGGATTGAAGACCTGCCTAAGGAAGTGACCCAGAACAATGACATCATTGATCTCAACAAGACATTCACGCGCATCGTGTATCGTGTTGTTGATGGGAAGACTGTTGCGACTCCTGTCAAGGTCGGCCCGAGCGATTTGACGCAGACTGTAATTACCGAGGGGCTCTCGGCTGATGATATTATTGTGACCGGCCCGTTCCGTATGTTGGTCGATCTTAAGCATGACAAGGCTGTAAAGGATCAAAACGCGGACGAGGATGAAGAGGCTCAAGACGAAATAGATTCCCAAACCGATGCCGATTCTGATGAAGAAACTGCTGAGCAGGAGTCGCCTTGAGTATGACTCCCACCAGTTCCAAAAGAGCAACGATCCAGATCAAAGGCTTAAAGAAGGTCTTTCGAGTTGGTGATGAACGCGTTCGCGCGCTTGATGGTGTGGACATCAGCATCTATCCCAACGAGTTTGTTGCGATCATGGGCGCGTCGGGTTCGGGAAAATCGACGCTGATGAATATCCTCGGATGTCTCGACAAACCCTCGGCTGGACAGTACATCCTCAACGGCCACCCCACGCACAAAATGGGAATGGGACAACTTGCTCAAGTCCGCAATCAAGAAATCGGATTCATCTTCCAGAGCTACGAGTTGCTCGCGCGTTCGACCGCGCTCAAGAATGTGATGCTCCCGATGCTSTACTCSAAGAAGTATCTYTTTAGCGCMAAGMGACGGGCCAAGGAGAAACTTGATCTCGTCGGGCTTTCCGATCGCATGTCGCATCGCCCCAACCAACTCTCAGGCGGGCAACGCCAGCGTGTCGCGATTGCTCGCGCATTGGTTAATGACCCGAGCATTTTGCTCGCGGACGAACCCACCGGCAACCTTGATTCGAAGACCACTGTTGAAATCATTAATCTGTTTCAAGAACTCCACCAGGCCGGGCAGACGATTGTGATCGTGACACACGAAGAGGATGTTGCTGGGCATGCCGAGCGGATTATTCGCTTGCGTGATGGGCGTGTGATCTCTGATTATCCATCTGATGAAGACCCGATCCATCTTGATTGGGTCGAGCGGATGGCATCTGGCCGAGCGAGCATCACCGAAGCGGAACTCAAAATCAATGCGGTGGCGGATGCCGAGCTTGAAGCCCWAAGGCTCGAAGAAGCCAAAAACTCGCGTTCGATCTTCTCGCGCATACGAAACAAAGAGCCGATCCCAACAGAGAGCGAGCAAAGCAAATGACCAAACTCCTTCTCGCTCCAATCATCTTTATCGTTCGTCTGCTCTGGCAAACAGTTTTTCTTGCGATCGGGCAAGTCTGGGCGAACAAGGTTCGCGCGGTGCTTACCGCCTTAGGCATTATCATCGGCGTGCTTGGGGTGACTGTTGTTGCTGCGGGACTTGATGGCATGCAGGGCTATGTCCTTACTCAGTTTGAAGGCATCGGCGCTAAGAAAATGTGGGTTTGGGGACAAGTTCCAGATGGCAAACGCACCATAATGAGTTGGACGGATGTCAAGATCTCAACCTATGAAGCGAATCTAATTCTTGATAATGCCGAGTCTGTCGAAACGCTTACTCCGGGTTGCCGAGCAAGCTGGAATGTTGTCAATGGCAAGAAACTATCACAGGGCGTTCGCGTCACAGGGATCTGGCCAACCTGGCATGAGATTGAGAATCGCCAGGTGCTTTTCGGGCGGCCGTTCTCTCGGATTGATGATGACGAGAATCGCCAAGTGTGTTTGATTAATGAGCAAGGTATCGAAGAACTTGATCTCGATACAGATCCTACGAACGATTACATCCTCGTTAACGGGCGACGCTTTCTGATTGTTGGTGTTGTCGAAACCAAAGAGGCATCGATGTTCGAAGGGGGACAATCGCGAACTGAACTCTATATCCCCTTCGCCACCCACAAAATGATGAATCCGTATACATGGACTGATCTCACGCTTCAGCTGTATGATCCAGACAAAGCAGATGATGCCAAGGCCGAGGTTCGTTTCATCCTTCGTAATCACCGAAACCTTGGCCCTGAAGATGAAGACACATTCGACATGTTTGTCGTGCAGAGCGCGATCGAAAACTTTAACAATGTGGCCAAGGTGATCGGATTCATCATGAGTGGCGTGATTGGGATCTCGCTGCTTGTTGGCGGGATTGGCATCATGAACATCATGCTGGTGTCTGTTTCTGAACGCACGCGAGAAATCGGATTGCGTAAAGCGATGGGCGCGAAGCCTCCGGTTGTGCTGATGCAGTTCCTTGTTGAAGCGGTTGTCCTGTGCGTGGTCGGCGGACTCGTCGGATTGCTCCTCGGCAATATCCTTGTCGCGGGCGTGCAGTTCATTCCAGACTTCCCGCTTGAATCAATCGCTATCCCTCGGTGGGCGGTCATCCTCTCGCTTGGATTCTCGGCAGGCGTCGGCATCGTGTTCGGGATGTTCCCCGCAATCAAAGCTGCACTGCTCAATCCAATCGACGCGCTCCGCCACGAATAAATCTGATTCCAAACACACTCGAAGAAACACCACGCACATGATCCACAAAGCCAACACCCTTTTCGTCGGCAGCCTCCTTGCTTTTACCCTCGCTGCGGGTGGGTGTGTATCGAATCCGTTTAGCTCGGATCCGCTCGACACGCACACGGTTGCATCACCAGAACGGCTGCGATCGATCACTACTTTGATCCTCACTCAAGCGGTGCAAGACGATGCCCAGCCGATGTCGACCGCAGAAACGCTTGAACAAGCACGCGCCAGGTTTAAAAACATCGAGCGTGTTGATCTCACGCTTGATCATGCTCGGATTTCTGCTTTGTCAAACAACCTTGGTTTGAGCGCGACGCTTATCTCGCCGGTGATTGCAGCCGAGCGTGTGTCGGAAGAAGAAGGACGCTTCGAAGCGCTCTTTACGCTCAGTGCGAGCGCGGCTGACAATGACAACGCGACGGCATCTTCGCTCTCGGGTGGGCAGTCCACCGTTCGATCAATCACGCCCGGCGTGACTGTGCCATTGCGGACTGGCGGATCGTTGAGTATCACGCTGCCGTTCTCTCGTGTCGAAACGGATAACTCGTTCTCGTTTCTGAATCCGTCTTATACTTCTGATCTCAACTTCTCGCTGAGCCATAACTTATTGCGGGGCGCAGGGCGACGGGCCGCGACGCATTCGATTCGGCTTGCAGATTATGATCGCCAGATTTCTGAATCACAGGCCAAGCTCGAAGTGATCCGCACATTGGCCGAGGTCGATCGTGTGTATTGGAGGCTGTACGCTTCGGTCCGTGCGCTTGAAGTAGTCGAACAGCAGCACGCTGTGGCGATCGCCCAGCTCGAACGCGCCGAGCGCAAAGAACGCGCAGGCAGCGGCACCCAGGTTGATATTATTCGCGCTCAGTCTGGTGTTGCGGATCGGGTTGAACAGATTATCCGTGCCCAAAACGATGTGCAGCTTGGCGAACGGGGGCTCAAGGTCTTGCTCAACTTGCCTGGGCTTGATGCCAACTCGCCAACGCACTTTGAGCTTGTTTCGCCTCCCGATCCGGTGGAATATGCATTTGATGCTTCGGTGCTCAATACCGCTGCGATCGAGAACCGAATGGAACTCCTTGAACTTGAGCTCCAGCTTGCCCGTGATGCGGCTGCGATTGCGTTTTCTGAGAATCAGAAGCTGCCTTTGGTCGCATTACAGTACACCTACCGGATCAACGGGCTTGGCGGCTCGCTCGATAGCTCGATTGATACGCTCACACGCAATAACTTCGAGACCTGGACGGTCGGGCTCAATGTTGAGGTTCCTCTGGGCAACGAACAACGCAAAGCGTCGCTCGCCCAATCAATCCTCGCTCGGCTTCAACGCTTGGCGACGCGCGATGCGCGAGAACAATCGATCACCCGCGAGGTGTATGATGCGGTCGATCAGCTTTCGAGCACCTGGAACCGTATTCTGGCAGCACGAGAAGCGGTTTTGCTCAGCTCTCGCGTACTCGAAGCGGAGCAACGCCAGTTTAGTGTCGGGCGATCGACAACGACCGATGTGCTTGATGCCGACGCCAACCTTGCCAACGCTCGGCTGACCGAAATCCGGGCGATCGTCGATTATCAGATTGCCCAGATTGATCTTGMRRWYGSNACTGGSRCRMKKMTYKSRYARYMWWRSKTKGRWTGGWWKYYYWCRRRWYSGMRYKMTKKSGRWKAMRGNCGATKMTMGCKYYCRMSDWKGTGTGATTCCCTACCGCCCCGGCTCTGGAATCATCTCGAACCCATAACCGACAGGGCACCGCTTGACATGGTGCTCGGCATAAGGTGAACTTGCAAAAACTTGATCGATTTCATCCGATCAAATACCCAAGCATGAAGTTGAACATCGCATGCACCGATGACCACTTTGTCATGAACACCAACGAGACACTCAACCCATCCGCCGATCGGAGTTCCACCGATTTGCAAGTTCCGAGCCCAACCGATGCGATCGCGATCAGCGCTACCGAGCTGATCAAGATGATCGAATCTGGGGAAGGAACCGATGTCAATGAGATGATCAGCCAGGTGCTTCGTGATCGCCAGGCTGCGTGAAGTCAATCTCCAATGAGCAAAGCTGCGGGTTTAGTCACCTTGCGGCTTTGTCTCACAGATGCATGACTCATTGCCTTGCCAGTTCGTCCTTATGGACACCCGGCAGCAAACGCACCCAAGAAACTTGACACATCAAAGAAGTTGAACAATCCATCGTAGTTGAGATCTGCCTGTGGATGCCCTTGCTGGAACATGGTTAAAAAGGCGGAGACATCGAAGAAGTTCAAGAGCGAATCGCCGTTGAGATCTGCGGGGCATGCCAATGCCCGGATGAGATATCGGCCTGGCTGTACATTGGGGAAATTTTCCATATCGCCGTTGGCCCACTGGATCGTAATCGCAGCTGATGAATCTGTCCCGATCCCAGCATGCACCGAGAGTTCGGACTGGGTGAGATAGTTTGTTCCTCCATCAAGGTATCGTCTTTGGTTGTATGAATCAGAATCGATCCAGACATGGGTGCCAAAGCCGTTAGGTGCGAGCCCGGCGACTGCACTCGTATCAAACTCGAGTGTGATCGAGTTGGTATCGGCTCCTGCTATATCGTTTCGGTAGTACACCATCGGCTGGCTGTTATTGAGAACAATGATATCTTGATCGCCATCTTGGTCAAAATCTGCGTTGATCACGCCTCGCCCTTGACCGGCATCATTCATGCCACAGGTGCTGGCGACATCGGTGAAGTTTCCGTATCCGTCGTTGAGAAACAAGATTGATGGATCTGTTTCAAAGCCATTCCAGAACCCGTTGGCTTCGAAGATATCGAGCGAGCCGTCATGGTTTATGTCAATCGACACTGCTGCCCATCCCCAATATCCAAAGTTACAGCCGGCTTCAACCGAAGCTTCGACATAGACATGGTCGGTAGCCGTGCCCATGTAGAGCATGTTGCCCGAGCCGTTCTCGCCGTCGTGTGTGATTCGGCTCATCGCGTACCAGTCGAAGATGCCATCGCCATTGTAATCGCCAAAGGTATTGCCCATGCCATTGGAATCGAGGCCGGTTCCAGCAGTAAGCGTTTGGTCGGTGAATGTGCCATCGGTGTTGTTGACGAAGTACTTTGATGTATAGAAATCGGCAACCCAGAGTAGTTCAGGATAGAGATCGCCATCCATATCAACAAACTTAGGCGAGAACCCACGGTTGGTATCCATTGGGATATCGAGTGCGGTTGTTGTGACATCTGCAAATGTGCCGTCGCCGTTGTTCTTGAAAAGCTTTGATCCACCGAGCCATCCGGCGACTGCAAGATCAAGATCGCCATCGAGGTCGTAGTCACCAAACGATGCGCTGTATGATTCGCCGAGTTCTAGGCTCCCATAGGCGACACCTGCGATTGTGGTGACATCGGTGAATGTGCCGTCGCCGTTGTTTGACCAAAGGATATTCCAACCCGGCTCACGCACAGTTGGTCCTCCGAGCGAGGTCACGAAGACATCGAGGTAACCATCGTTATTGAAGTCTCCAACCGCAACTCCTGTGCCTTGATGCGTTCGGTTGATCCCGGCTGATGCACCCATATCGACAAAGTTTCCGGTGCCATCATTTATATAGAGATGATCAGCCGAAGCTGAACCGCCAAGGATGAACAGGTCTTGATCCCCATCGTTATCAAAATCACCCGCAGCACCGCCAGCAGCCATGAACTCCAGGTCCGGGCCATTGAACACCTGGGCGTGCGGCGTACTCAAGCCTGCGGATTGTGTGTGTTCAGATAAAACTGGCGGCGCAGCCGACAGCGACGATACAAAGACACCCTGGGCTGTTGCGAAAACATACACAACAACCCGAGCCTGAAGCGCATCACGCATCAAAACCTCATTTTATAGTCGCTCGTGCCCCCACGAATGACCCCCCCGACGAACAGCGTCGGTTCTTGTAGAGTGTACTGCATCTTTGCTTCTGTGCAAAGCACCTATTCAATCTTGAGCGCTTACATTACCAACTACTCCTTGCACAATGATTCTTTGAAACGCCTGTGTTTTCTTGTTCTGATAGGGTTGCGAGCGATGTCTTAATCCGTTACACTGACTGTAACTCGCAAGCAATGCTTGCACCCACAGGAGGATGAGGGAATGAAACAAGATCAGAATGGAACGGCAGAACTGATTGCAGCAGCAACAGCGATCGCAATGGCAACCACAGCACTGGGTGAAGCCGTGCGATATGAGAACACGGACAACTGGTCCTGGGATTTTTCCCTTCTCGATATCACATTGGCTTCGGATGCTCAACCAACAGGCGGAGTTGGAGATGTCAGCGGGACATCCATCTATATGGATTACTTCAGCGATTTTTACCCGGCCTTCTCATACTCCCACAGCTATACCAGCGGAGCCGGTGCTGAGATTTTCAATAGCGGGTTCTCAAACAGGTACGCTGCCCCACTGCTCTTGGGTCAAGAAGTTGGGCCGGGGATGATCGGTGGCGAGTTCAATGCGAACAGCACCATCGACTTTGTGTGGTCTTCTTATGATTACTACACCGGCGAGGCTGATAGCGGCAGCCGAGGGATCTTGCCATCGGGCGAAGATGTGTATCTCGGTGTTCGTCTCAATATTGCGGGCGAGTCACACTATGGCTGGATTGGTGTCAATCGCTCTGGCACATTCCTCAATGTTACCGCATGGGGATACGAAACCGAAGCCGGCGTTGGGATCGGTGCTGGTGTGCCTGCACCTGGCGCGCTCAGTTTGCTCGCGGTTGGTGCAGTTGGCGCTCTTAAACGCAAAAAACGAGTTGGATAATCATTCCCAATGTTCCCGACGGCCCCGATGATGAATCGGGGATTCGTTTGAATACAGATCCCGGGTATTGCCCGGGTTTTCTTGTATACGCTTTGGTTGAGCGTGCGAGGTAAAGAAATGGCGAAAAAAACTCCCAAGCGTGTTTTGTTGATCGGCTGGGATGCAGCGGATTGGCAGATGATCCAGCCTTTGATTGATGCTGGCGAGATGCCCAATATGAAGCGATTTGTYGACGAGGGCGTGAGCGGGAATGTCGCAACGCTCCAGCCGCCGTTGTCGCCGATGTTGTGGACTTCGATCGTGACAGGAAAACATGCTGACAAGCATGGCGTGCTTGGATTTGCTGAGGTTGACGACGCGACGGGCAAGGTTCGACCAGTGACAAGCACCGGGCGAACCTGCAAAGCCCTTTGGAATATTTTGTCCGATCACGGGCGGCCCTCGGGCATAATCAACTGGTACGCGAGTCATCCTGCGGAATCGATTGATGGCTTTGTGGTGACGGATCGCTTTGCACATCCAACTGGGATGCTTAAGGAGAACGAGCCGATGCTTGGCTGGGATACTGTGCCCAACTCTGTATGGCCTACGGCTGATCTCGAAGACCTTGCCAAGGTTCGTGTCCACCCGCAAATGATTGCACATGAAGAAGTGATGGCCTTTATACCTGGAGCGAACGATCCAAAGTCGGCGAACTGGGAAAAAGTTCGTGAGCTTCGGATGTTGCTGGCTCATTGTGCCACAGTGCATAACTCGGCGACCGCGTTTATGGATGCTCGCGAGTGGGATTTCATGGGCATTTATTATGATGCCATCGATCGGTTTGCCCATGCGTTTATGGAGTTTCATCCTCCAAAGATGGAGCATGTGAGTGATGAAGACTTTGAGTTGTACAAAGGCGTAATGAACGAGTGCTATCGGTTTCATGATCTGATGCTCGGGCGGGTGATGAATCTTGTCGATGACGATACGGCTGTTGTTATTTTGTCCGATCATGGTTTTCATAATGGCACTACTCGACCCGCTGGAACAAGCGGAATTGTCGATGGGCAACCGGCTGCATGGCATCGCCCTTATGGCGTGATCGCGTTTTGGGGGCCAGGAATTAAGAAGGGCACGAAGCTCTATGGCGCGACTTTGCTTGATGTCACGCCGACGATTCTTACCATGCTTGATATGCCTCCCTCGCGGGATATGGATGGGTTGCCTCTCACGCAGATTTGGGAAGAGCCTCGGCTGTGTGTTGAGCGGGTCGACACATACGAGACAGGAACCACCCACGCGCATGATGGAGATGATGAAGCCAATCCGTCTGCTGACAAAGTAGACAATGCCGAAAGTGTTGATGAGCAAATCATGCACCAGCTTCGCCAACTGGGATACCTCGGCAGCGACGAGGCCGATTCGATCATCATCGATCGCGCCAGAAACTTAGGAACCGTGTTTATGTCGACCGGGCGAGCACGAGAAGCATTGGAACAGTTTGAAAAAGTACAAAAACTCAAGCCCGATACAGCAGGGATTGGTTTATCAATCGGCGCGTGCTATTTGTCTCTCGGGCGACTCGATGAAGCCCAAGCCATCGCACAAACGACAAAGGATGGCGAACCTATAACTGCTCGTGGACAAATATTACTCGCGATGATCTGCGCTCAGCGAAAAGAGCATGAACGCGCACTTGAACATCTCGAAGCCGCTCGCAAACTTGATGCTGGACTACCGGGTTTAGAAACTCGAATCGGGGATTCATTTTTACAACTCAACAAATGGGCTGAGGCGGAAAAATTGTATGAGCTTGCGCTCGAACGAGACCCCGATGATGCAGAAGCACTCGATGGTGTCGGCGTGGTATATCAAAGGACGAATCGCCTCCACGAAGCGGTCCTCGCACACACGCAATCGATTGCCCTTGTGCGAAATCGTGCGGCTACTCACCTGCACCTTGGCGAAGCACTGGTCAGTATCGAACGAACCGGGTGGGCGATCGAGTCGTTTGTTGAGGCTGCCCGTATCGCACCTTGGGATGCGGCTCCGCATGCGCGTCTTGGCGATGTATACGAACGATTGATCGGCAATCATGCCAAGGCGGCGTTCCATCGGAATCGCGCGGAACAGATTCGTACGATACGAAAAACAAAGCAAGCAACAATGCGTCATGCTTCAGTCGCTACAGAATCATCCGATTTGTCGAAACAACACACTCAACAAGGGGGTTTGGTTACCATTGTTTCTGGGCTGCCTCGATCGGGAACATCGTTGATGATGCAAATGCTCGAAGCCGGAGGCATGCCGATTCTTTGTGATCAGATACGGCAAGCAGACGAGAACAACCCGCGAGGATACCGAGAGCTCGAAGCGGTAAAACATACCGCAAGCGATGCCTCTTGGATCGAAGATGCGCCCGGTCATGCGGTCAAAGCCATCCACGCTTTGCTTCGCCTGCTCCCATCGACACATCAATACGCGGTGATTTTCATGAAACGAAATCTTGATGAGGTCGTCGCATCTCAAGACTCGATGCTCGAACGAATGGGGCGCAAAGGAACAACACTCACAAACGATGCGCTCCGGGCAGCCTATGCCCGCGAGTATGAACGCACCGGCGCCTGGCTTGCGCTCCAGCCAAACTTCCGTGTGCTTGAGGTGAGCTACAACGATTTGATAGATCAGCCTCGTGAGATTATTCAATCGGTTCAAGGCTTTGTTGATATCGAGCTTAATGCCGATCGCATGTTTGCAGCGGTTGATCCAACTCTGTACCGCGAACGGCACTAAACAGTCTTCGGCTCGCCGATGACCTTTCCCCTTTGCATGGCGAGGTTGATTGCCGGACTCGCTGAATCATGCCCTGTACATACAGCTAATTGAGCAAAACGGTATCAAGCCAACGACCACCTAACCCCATAAAGACCACCACTGGTTCATTTCAAGCGGTGGTTTTCTAAACAAAACCAATGAGAAACAAACGCTCGATCACTTGCATGCTTTACGGACAACCAGCAGCAAACGCCTGAAGAAATGCACTCACATCAAAGAAGTTGAACATGCCATCACCCGTAAAGTCAGCTGATGGATCGGAAGCTGCAAACGCTTGCAAGAACGCGCTCACATCGAAGAAGTTGAGTTGGCCGTCGCCGGTGAGATCTGCAGGGCACTGGCTCTCTGGAAGCGTGAACACATACGCTGAGCCTGCTTTGAATCCAGCATCACCATTCCCGATTGCACTGACTCCAATGTTGGTGTTGTGAATCGAAACCGATCTGCCGAACAACTCTTGGGGATCACCCGCAGCAGGAGCCAGTTTTTCTAACTGAACGCCTGTCAAGGCATCAAAGATGTACGCCGAGCCGGACCAAGTTCCGAATACATTATCACGGTATGCACCGACGAGCACTTTGCCGTTGGATATGGATACCGAGAACCCAAAGCGATCGTCTGCTGCGCCATCGTCGGGAAGAAGCTTGTGTGTTTGGACGCCGGTACTTGCATCGAAGAGATACACCGCACCAGACATTGCTCCATTGTCACCGCGTTGCCAAGCGCCGACTGCAACGATACCACCCGAGATGGAAATCGCACTGCCGAACGAATTACCTGCCGTGCCGTCATCTGCGAGCAGTTTGAAGAGTTGATTGCCTGTTTCAATATCGAATATATAGGCGGAGCCCGAACTTGTTCCCAGGTCGTCATTTAATGGCGAGCCGATGGCGATCAAGCCATCATCTACAGCAAGAACACTTCCGAAGGCATCCCCAGCGGCGGCATCGTCGGCATAGAACTTTTCAACTTGATCGCCGGTCATCGGATTGAAAACATACACCGCGCCAGCATCGTCTCCCATGTCATCATCCCGGCTCGCGCCGATGGCCAACAAGCCATCATCATTGATGTCCAAATCCAGCCCGACAGAAGCGCCAAAGAAATGGATGGCCTGTGCATCGTTGGGCGTGATTCTCTGAATGCGTTCCCCGGTCAATGCAGCGTACACATACACCGCGCCGCCGTTGATTCCATTCGCGCCAATGCCTGATTCGTCTCTCGCTCCAATAACGAGTGTCGTATCGACAAGATCCATGGCSTACCCAAAGTTGGCGTTGTCTGACCCAGGTATTGGGTAGTAGGTTCTGATTCGTTCGCCTGTTGTGGAATCGAACAGATGAGCGATGCCGGCGTTGTCGCCATGCACATCATTCTTATTGGCGCTCACCGCCATGATCCCATCACCCGCAGCAATCTCATATCCAAAGTTTTCAAAAGCTGGTTCAACATACGGCGGGTCGATCGYTGCSCCWTYGTTCCCTGTAAACAGGTTGTAGACATAGGCTCGTCCAGATTCCTGATCGAGACCATTCACTCCAATCGCACCAGTGATGATCTTCCCATTTTGGATCGCAACCGATGTACCGAAGTTTCCAAAATCACCGAGCCATACCGGAGGCACATTGTCAATGAGCAAACCATTGACCACATTGTACACATGGACATAACCAGCACTTTGCCCCTGATTATTTGACCAGTCAGTCCTCGGCGATCCCACAACAAGGAATCCAAAGTCAAGTGCAAGCGAGGTTCCAAAGCGTTCCCCATGTCCGAATCCAGAGAAAAACTCGCTCTTTTCATAAACCAAATCGCCCGACGGCAAATCGTACACAAAAACCGATCCGTCATTACCATGTCGACCTGGCGATCCCACGACGACGATGCTTCCTTGCAGGATCACAGCGCCACCAAACCGCCCCCCTGATTGGAGAGTTGATGGTTCAAACTTATTATCTTGAACACCTGACGAAACATCAAAGACATATGCAGCACCATCTCCRGCAGAGAAAGTGGTTGGAGCCCCGACGAGGATGGTGTCATTCTCAATGCTGATCGAAAGCCCAAAGAAATCCAGATCTCCGCCATCATTGGCGTGAATCTTGCGAAGAAATGTCCCGGTTGATAGATCAAAGAGGTACACCGCCCCAGCAGCGTCGCCCATATCATCATCGCCGATAGCCCCTACTGCGAGGATGCCATTGTCAACCGCAACCGAAAAACCAAAATCATCAAAGATTTCGCCATCGTTGGCGGTGAGTTTCATGAGTTGCACTCCTGTTAACAAATCAAACAGATAGACCGCTCCAGACGAAAACCCGCCGCCGCTTTCCCGATCGCCACGAGCACCGACAATGAGTACATCATTCTCGATTGCGAGAGATATGCCGAACTGCTTTCCCTCTTCCGGATCATCGGGAAAAATCTGCAAGAAGTGCTCACCCGTGTTTACATCGTACAGATTGACTTCGCCGGAACGATGACCATGATAAACACTGAATTTCGTCCCCACAGCGACAACACCTTGGTCAATAACAACTGCTGACCCAAAGAACTCCTCGAAATGACTGAACCTGCCACTGAGCTCGATATCTTCATTGAGCAACTGCCCATTGGCGACGGGTGAACTCAGACAAACACAGCCGAGCATACTGATCAGCAGGCTCTTGCACACACACATTTTTTTCGTTTTCAAAGCAAATCTCCCTCTGGTAAGATTGAGCGATATCTTACTGCATTCCTATAACTTCCACAACTAAAACTAAAAACCCACACAAAAACCGCCTTGGTCCAAAACCAGAGGCGGTGCTCATATTCATCGACAAGTAAAAGGACAAAGTTTGAGTACTCGAATTCACCCTCGTCTTGACCAAATCAGTTATCGGTCAATCGAAAGAGCCATCATCCGCTCAAGGCGATCGAGCCGGGCTTGGAGCTGTAGAATCTCAGCATCCTTCTCTGCCCGAAGTTCTTGAATCGCATCCACGATCAATGCTTCGTAGCCAACCTGATCGAGATAGAAATAGCCATCGTCAGCCGTGTTCACCCACTGTGGAATCACCTGCTGAACCTCTTGAGCGATGAAGCCGGACTGAACACCGGGCGTGTAGGAGAAATGATCCTTCGCTGTGTATTCAAAGTTCACAGGACGCAAGGCTGAGATCGTATCGAGCGAGCCGGTCATCGAAGTGATGTTCTTCTTGAGGCGTGCGTCGGAGAACACGGCCCATGAGCCGCCGCCGATCTTTCCTGCGGTGCCGCTGACATTGAGGTCGAAGGCTGTCGAATGCAAAGCGGTGCCAACGGTAAGGCGTCCGAAGACGAGGGTATCTCCATCAGGAACGGCTGAGTTCAAGATGCCCAGTGCAATACCACCATTGGCGTTGATGAGCATTTTGGTTGAACCATCTCTTTGAACTCTGAAGATATCGGTTCCGGTGGTCGAGTTGATATGAAGGTTTGCGACTGGGCCTGCTGTACCGATGCCTACATTCCCTTCAAAGTAGTTTCTTCCACCTACAAAATATCCGGCATAGCCGCTGGAACTAACGGTTTCGCCGTACACGCCGTAGGTGGTTCCTGATGTTGCGTTTGCAAACCCATAAACCCCTAGACCGCTGGAACTGTCGCTTCGGCCATACACGCCGTAAGTGGTTCCTGATGGTGCGGTTGCAAACCCAAAAACCCCTCGACCACCGGAACTGTTGCTTTGGCCACGCACGCCGTAGGTGGTTCCTGATGGTGCGCTTGCCAACCCATTGACCCCTCGACCACCGGAACTGTTGCTTTGGCCGTACACGCCGTCSKTSAAWSNTARTKNTSYKSYWSCWASMMMATAWMCGNCMTMGNCCGCTGGWRCTAASGGTTTCGCCGTACACGCCGTAGGTGGTTCCTGATGTTGCCGTGTTCTCGCCGGAGATTGCTCGCGAGCCGGTCGTCTGAGCATGGACTGGGTAGGAGGGATTGTTTGTACCAAAGCCAGCATTTCCTTCAAAGTAGTTTCTTCCACCTTCGAAGTATCCGGCATAGCCGCTGGAACTACTGGTTTTGCCACGCACGCCGTAGTTGGTTCCTGTTAATAACCTTGCCCACCCAAAAACGCCTCGACCGTCGGAACTATTGGTTTCGCCGTACACGCCATAGTTGGTTCCTGATGATGCGGCTGCAACCCCAAAGACCCCTCGACCGCTGGAACTGTTGCTTTGGCCCGACATGCCGTAGTTGGTTCCTGACAATGAGGTTGCAAGCCCCAAAATCGCTCGACCAGAGGAACTATTGGTTACGCCGTACACGCCGTAGCCGACTCCTGATGTTGCGGTGCTCTTGCCGAAGATTGCTCGTCCATCGGTTGTTTCAACATGTATTGGGTACGAGGGATTCGTAATAACTCCAAAGCCAACATTTCCTGTGTCGTAGTAGGTGTTTGAGCCGGAGAGTGTCCAGTGTGAATCGCCGGGCGTTCCTGGAACGCCTTGATTTCCCTGCGCGCCGGGTGCCCCATCTGCACCATCATTTCCCTGATCACCCTGTGGCCCTTGCCCACCATCGGCTCCATCAGCACCCGGTGTGCCCGGATCACCTTGAGCACCAGGATTCCCTTGCGAGCCGACAGGACCAACCGGCCCTTCGTTCCCGCTCAACGCAAACTGCGCAATCGGAGCCGAAGTCACCTGTTGATTCGGCGAGAGCACGACATAGCTGCCGCCATCAGCAACCGAGCGAACCGAGATTTCGAGATACCGAGCATCTGCACCAAAGGCTCCATTCCCAAAGTCGATTTCCATCGAGAACGAACCAGCCGTCACGATCTCGCTGGCGGTCTGGGTCATGCCAATCTGAACGCCCAGATTATCAAGCAGCCGAATCTCAAACTCATATGCACCTTCTGCAGGAACGCCGTCTTGAGCGAGATGCCCTTGATAGGTGAATGTGGTTGGTGATGCGGCAACCGCCGGAGCGGTGCAAACGATAGCGGTACCTAAAAAGGCGGCGAGTAAATCTGAACGCATATATGGTTTCCCTCTTCCTGTGACAAATCCAAGGCAGAATCCTCGGTACGGCTATTATCTTCAAATCTGAATCAATTGCAAGAGCCATCAACTTCATTTGAGCCAAACTCTTGATCTAGCGGGTCAAGAACCGGGTCAGAGCGGGTCACCCCCAAAATCCCCAGTTCTCAATAAGCATCAAAAAACGCCACTGGTGTATTACCAGCGGCGTTTTCTGTCAATGGAGACGAACGGGATCGAACCGACGACCTCTTGCATGCCATGCAAGCGCTCTACCAACTGAGCTACGTCCCCAAATAAGATTTGCAAAGGCCATGCGACCCGGGCAATCAATCCTAGATCATTCGTTCGCGTTGTCAACAAAGCGCACAATCATCGTGTTATCGGCTACAAATTTCCGCCATTCACACAGTTTCCGTCATCCAAACACCAATCCAATCCGAAGAGAGATACAAGGACGACCATGATTTCCCGCGAGTATGTGCCATGAAGCCGACCAACGAACTCAACTGGTGGATCGATCACACCGGATCAACGCACACCCATTGTGCCCCCGCTGATCCCCGAGCCGCCCTGGCCATTGGCGTCGTCTACCTCGATTCCAAAGCTGGCGTCATCACCCATCTCAACAATAAGCCTGCCAACCTCTCACTGATCTCGCACGAACTACTCGATGTGCTTCATAGCCAGTTCCCAGGAACGCGTTGGTGGGTCAAAGACATCAATGCCGCAAACGCGCCAAAGCATCAGACCGCTTCCTAAACCGATATCAATCTATATAAAGATTCAGCGATGCGTGATCGCTGTCGCCAACACTGCTTTGCGCACAAGCACCCCGTGCGCCACCTGATCAAGAATCACACTCCGCTCGCCGTCCGCGACTTCGCTTGCAATCTCCACATCTCGATTCATCGGGCCGGGGTGCATAACAATCGCACCGGGCTTCATTCGATCGGCTCGCACTTTGGTCAACCCGAACTGTTCGTGATATTCCTCGGTCGATGCAAGCCCGTCGCCGCCGCCGCGTTCGAACTGGAYGCGGAGCATCAWCATCACATCAACCTGATCGACTACCGCATCGAGATCATGCACGACTTCGCATCCTGTTGAAGCCATCGAATCCGGAACCATCGTTGGCGATCCAACAACAACAACACTCGCGCCGAGCGCATTGAGCAATTCGATATTTGATCCTGCAACACGCGAAGACACAACATCGCCAACGATCGCGACGCGTAAATCCGAGAAATCCCAATCCGCCGTTCGTTTGAACGACCGTCCAATAGTCAACGCGTCAGCCAATGCTTGGGTTGGGTGCTGATTCGTGCCATCGCCCGCATTAATCACCGGAATCTTCACTTGCTCAGCAATCTGTTGACACGCGCTCGATTCGCCAACACGAATCACCAACGCATCGACACCCATCGCCTCGATCGTCCATGCGGTATCGATCAGCGTTTCGCCCTTGGATATCGACGAGCCCTTGCTCGTCAGATCAACCACATGCGCCCCGAGCCTCTGCCCAGCGAGCGAAAAACTCACCCGTGTGCGGGTCGAGTCTTCAAAGAACAGATTGGCTACCGATCGTCCAACAAGCAGATCAGATGAAAACGCATCCGCGTCAGCCATCGAGAGCAACGCCCGCGCCTGCGTTGCGTCAGCGTTCTCCATCGAAAGCAGATGATGCCCGTTCCACATGGAAAACTCCTACCGCAACTCAAATGCGTCTTTTATTCGCCCGCCTGTAAAGGCACCTGGCGATACCCATTGCCAACTTCTCCGCCACCCAATGACTCTTGCTGCTGACGAATCACAGGTGCAGGCGTAGATGTAGATGCAGGTTCAACAATTACTTCAGGCTTCTTCTGCTCTGGAGTTGGCAACCATGCGTCCTCATAAGTTGGTTCAGGCGCAGCACTCGACCCGTTTGGTTCGTCAACAAACCCATCATCTGCTCCATCATCTGACCAAGCAGGCATATAAACCGGAGGCGTAGGAATCGTCCCAGCAGACCAATGCTGCTTGCGATACACACGCCAACGCCGAACGCCGCCACTCAACCAAATCGTCACATTCTGATCGCTCGTCACGCCATCCATCCCCGTAAATGGATAGATTACATCAACCTTAGCATCCGATGCGCGAATCCAGATTCGACCAATGTGATAGATCGGCATATCGCTGCTCATCTCATCCGTAGGCATCACCGCTCCCGCAGGAAGCCGGGCTGTAATCTTCCCGAAGGTCTCAGGAGTCGTCCCCGAAGGCAGGTTGATCGCATACGCCCCATCAACAGGATGCTCATTGATCACCGATTCGAGCGCACGCGTTAAAACCGTTATCGATTGATAGTGATTCGCATTCTTAAAAGCCGGCGCACTCGAAGGCACAGGCACATTGGTATAACTCACGCACCCGCCAAGGATACATACCAATCCCATAAGCCCCAACATGCCAAACATGCCCAATCGACTGCTATTTATTCGATTCATACTGTCCTGCCTTCTCGCTGCGTCCGCAGCTGCATCGTGACCAAGCTGACTCTTTCTCAAGCGTCCTTGCACTATCATAGTTCAACTCTGCCCCAAGCACACCCTCGAAGCAATCAACTTCCATACCATCTGCCCATGCCTTCACCATCGCCCATCACCCCGCGCCAAACACCGCCGCCCGCAACCCCGATTTCGCCCACAGGCAAACGATTTATCGTCGGAATCACCGGCGCTTCGGGCGCAGCCTACGCCATCCGCCTGCTCGACCAACTCCTCATCAAAGGGCACGAGGTCCACCTCGTCGTCACCGACTTCGGCAAACGCCTGCTCATCGACGAACTCAACATCTCAGCAGTGTCCCTAGAAACCCTGTGCCCWCACCTCGCCAGCGACCAACACAGCGAACACTACCGATCTTTATTGATCATCCACCCCAACAAAGATGTCGGAGCCGTCATCGCCACAGGCAGTTTTCTCAACGAAGGCATGGTCATCCTCCCTTGCTCATCAACCTCGATGGGTGCCATCGCGACAGGTTCAGGCTCGAATCTTCTCACACGCGCCGCCGCAGTCACGCTCAAAGAACGCCGAAGGCTGATCGTCTGCCATCGCGAAACCCCTTTGAACCTCATCGACATCGAAAACATGCGCACCCTAACCCTCGCCGGCGCGATCATTGCTCCGACGAACCCCGGGCTCTATCTCAACCCACAGTGCATCAATGATCTCATTGACTTCATCGCCGGCAAAGCCCTCGACCTCCTCGGCGTAGAACACGATCTCGACACACGATGGTCAGGGTGATCAATCTTCATCGACGACCATATGAATTTCAGGAGCAAAGTAGAATTTTGTCCGTGTACCGCGCTCAAGGTGATGTAAAATTCCACACTCAAGCATCAGATCCACATAGTTGCGTGCGGTTTGCTCTGTACCGCCGATATGCTTGTGGAGCATTTTGACAGTAATTACAGACTGCTTAAATAAATAATCAACTGAATCTGTAAACCGTTGCCCACGCGATGAATTTCCAATACGGCTGAGGTAATCCTGCCGCAATTGGAATAATCTATGTATGCGATCAACCGTCCCTTGAGATTCCGCAAGCACAACTTTAAGAAAATATTCAATCCAAGCGGCCCAGCCGCCATGAGTCGAAACTCCCAACAATAGATCGTAATACTGTTGCTTGTGTTTGTTGATATACCCACTAGGATAGATTAAGGGCTTTGCAAGCAGGTTATTGTTGCACAGAGAAAGTGTTATGAGCATCCGTCCAAGCCGTCCATTTCCATCAGCAAACGGATGAATCGCCTCGAACTGATAATGCGCAATCGCCGCAACGAAAAGCATGGGCATCCCTATCGGCGGGTCCCGCATATACTCAACCAACTGCTGCATCAACAAGGGCACTTCTTCCGGCGGTGGAGGAACAAACCGTGCGTTTGTAAATGAATCTCCATCATCCCCAATCATCACCTGTAATGGGCGATACTGCCCCGGAAACTTTCGTTCGCTATCCGGGACATCTTTGAGTAGCTCGGTATGCAAAGCACGAATCATCGCTTCATTAACAGGACTCTGGCTTTGTGCACCCATCTCAATCGCTCGAAAATAGTTTCGAACTTCAAGCGGTTCACTCCGCTTCGTCGGAATGACTGAAACAGCTTCAATCTCTGACGCACTTGCTATGGTATTCTCTATCTTTGAAGACAATCGAGCTTCTCTTAACCGCAGCGGCTGATACAAAACCCATGGATTGATAGTCAGCCCACCAGGAACACTTTGAACGATTCCATCGAGACGCCCTATCATTGCCATCGCTTGTTCATGCACCGCAAATAGCGATCCCGCTTGCTCAAGAATCTGATTCAACTCCGGCATCGGTCCAGGTATGAACGCCCATCCATCTTCATGGATCTCTTCCAACTGACCATCTCTTCGACCAACTTTGTGAAACTGGGCTTTCACCAACCGACCGGTACTCTGCTTTGGATGGAATGTGTCAGGGTTCATACCCAAAGTGTATTGGTTTAAACCCGCACTAACCAAAATATTTTACTTATTTTTGGTTAGTGTACACTATAACCAAACTGCTTTGGGTACCAAATTCAACCCCAAACGGATCAAATCATGCCTTCGCGTACTTCTTGCGCCGATCATCCTCTTTATTGAGCTCAACACTCACCCCACCCGCGAGCCGAACGGAATCCACTCCGAGTTCGCCTGCGAGCATTTTGACCAGTTCTGGGCGGAGCGTCACCTTCCCCACAGCCTTGGGCTCAACCAATACCCAAGCACCCGGGGTCTCGACAATCACCTCGACCGGACGCGCCGATTTACCTAATGACAAATCGCTCGGATCAATCGGCTCCTTCAACAACACCTTTGCTGCTTCAAGCCGATCTTGAACATCGCCATTGAGCCGATCCGGGCGGATCATCACCTGCACCGTGCCTTGCTCGAGCGGGTGCCCATCGATCGGCACCAACCGATCGACAATAATCTGTGCATCGCCACGCGAGTGATCCAATCGACCCATGAAGAACTTGGGCTGATCGTCTTCGAACAAGTGCCCGAACTGCCCATAGACATTACTGAACATCACCGCATCAGCAGTCCCCGTCGCATCTTCGATCGTAAGGATCGCCATCTTCTGGCCCGCATTTCGGCCATTGCGCATCACGATGATCCGCGTGCTCTGCACCATCGCGGCAACAATCACGCGCTTGTCTTGGGCGAGTTTCTTCAAATCACCAACCCGCGTATGCGTGAACGCCCGCACCCAATGGTTCCATTCCTCCATCGGATGACTCGACACATAGAACCCGAGCGTGTCCTTCTCTTGCTTGAGAATCTCCGCCTCGCTCCAAGGCTCAACCTTGGCCAACATCGCATCACTATCCGCCTGCGTCGGCTCGGGCTCATCGCCCCCACCACCAAAGAGCGCACCCTGACCAGCCGCCTTATCCGCAGCCACCGTCTGCCCNGCGCTTACCGCAGACTCGATCGACGCCACCAACGATGCCCGTTGATCACGCGTGTACATATTGTCGAACGCGCCGGCCTTGATCAACGCCTCGATCGTCGCCTTGTTCACACTGCCACTGGGCACCCGCTCGCAGAACTCGAACAAGCTGCTGAACACCTTGCGTTCAGGATTYTCTTTGTCGGTTCCAAARTCGCGTTCGTTGACGATGCCWCCGATCGCCTTGCTYCCYGCGCCCTTGATCGCYTTGAGCCCRAACATAATCTGCCCGCTGCTGGGCGTATGCTCTTCATCAGCACCATACACCACGCCAAAGTCAGGCTTGGAATGATTCACATCAGGAGCCAGCACTTCAACGCCCGACCGCAGTTCTTCGCCGGTCTTGGGATCAACAAACTTCAATCGCTTGCAATCCTCAAGATACGGAATCCAATCGCTGATCTTCTGCGCCTGAGATTCAAAGCTCAGGAAGGCCGCCATGTATTGGCTCGGGAAGTAGGTCTTCAAGTACGCCGTCTGATACGCGACAATCGCGTAGCCAGTCGAATGCGACTTATTAAAACCATAGCCCGCGAACTTGAGGATCAACTCGAAGAGTTCTTCCGCCTTCTTCTTCTCTAAGCCTTTCTCCACCGCACCATTGACAAACTTTGGGCGCTCAGCGTCAATCGTCTTAACCTTCTTCTTACTGATCGCCTTAATCAACGAATACGCGCTGCGCAGCGGAATCCCGCCAAGCTCATGCACGATCTGCATGACCTGCTCTTGGTACACCATCACGCCATAAGTCTCGGCCGTAAACCGATCGACRATCTCATGCACCTTGGGCACTTCTTCRGTSCCGTGCTTGCGCCGRTTRTAAKCYGGRATCAARTCCATCGGRCCRGGYCGGAACAACGCRTTGGCCGCGATSARRTCTTCGAGYCTGTCGGGCTTCATCGAGTTGAGCAGCTTGCGCATGCCTCCAGATTCAAACTGGAACACRCCKGTGGTATCRCCRCGCTGGAACATCGCGAACACGATCGGATCGGTGTACTCCAAGCGATCRAGATCGAGCGGGTGATCTTCACCCTTCTTCTTTGTCTTGCCGACGGCTTTCCAAATCTGCTCTTCGGTAAACGAGTCCTGAATCTCTTGGCGTGCGCGCTCAATAACACTGAGCGTACGCAAGCCCAAGAAGTCCATCTTGAGCAGCCCCATCATCTCACAGGTCGGCCCATCCCACTGCGTGATGATCTCATGATCTTCTGCGCCCGCCGCCTTATACAAAGGAACTACTTCGTGCAGCGGCCGAGTCGCCACGATCACACCCGCCGCGTGCACACTCGAATGCCTTGCCTGCCCTTCGAAGGTTCTTGCAGTATCAATCACCCGCTTGACCATCGGATCACTGTCGTACCAGTCCTTCAAATCTGGCTCTATCTCAAGCGCCTTATCAAGCGTGATGCCCAGTTCTTCAGGAATCAACTTGGCCAGCTTATCCGCATCGCCGAGTGGCATCTCCAACACCCGCGCGACATCACGAATCCCTGCACGCGCCTTGAGCGTACCAAAGGTAATGATCTGCGCCACATGCCCATACTTCTCGCGCACATAGTTGATGACCTCGAGTCGGCCATTTTGACACAGGTCGATATCGATATCGGGATATTCCGTTCGGTCCGGGTCGGTGAATCGCTCGAACAACAATCCATAATGCACCGGGCACGCGTTGGACAACCCCAGCACATACCCACACATCGTCCCCACACCCGAGCCACGCGCAATCGACGGAATCCCTCGCTGACGCCCCCAGTTAACAAAATCCCACACGATCAAGAAGTACGCCGAGATCAGCTTGTCGGCCAGAATCTTAAGCTCGCGATTCAACCGCGCCCACTTGTTCCAACCAACCGCATCTTCGCCCTCTAAGCCTTCAGGCATCGGGTCGATATGTTCAATCTGCGTATGCTGATACTTGAGAATATCCCCACCATACCGCCAAATCATCCCCGCTTCACACAGCATCCGAAGCGTCTGGTCACATCCTTCCTTAAGCGATTCCTGATCCAAATCCGGATCATTCGCAGGCTCAAGCTCGAAGTTCGTACAGTAATCCTTGAACCACGCTGTCAGATCACCATCATACTTCTTGGCGTTATGCTTGGGCAGCTTGCTCTTGGCTGGCGCCTTCACAATCACAACCGGCGCATGGTTCGCGCCGATCGGCACCTCTACATCACACCGATCCGCGATCGCCACCGTGTTGGCCATCGCTTCTCGCCCAGCCTCGCCCATCTCCTCGTTGTTGTATTCGTCGGAGAAGAAGATCTCTTCCATCTCCTCAGCCGATTTCACATACAGCTCCGTCGGATAGTGCATCCGATCCGGATCATTCTTCACCTTGCCCGTCGAGATACAAATCAATGTATCGTGCGCGTCGTAATCATCCTCGAGCAAGAAATGCGAATCGTTATCGCACACGAGCGGGATATCCAACTCACGCGCCAGCTTGATCACATGCGGGTTGATCGAGTTCTGTAACCCAATATGGTGCTGCAACTCAAGGTAGAACCCCGGCCCGCCATCCGTTCCTTTAAACACATTTCTGTACCACTCGGCGACCTCGACCGCCTTGTCCCAGTGCGATTGATCCCGCGTCTGCTCATACGACACCATGTGGTGCGCGATCTCCGAACCCAAATGCCCGTTGATGACAATGATGCCCTCATTGTGCTTTTCGAGCAGCTCGCGATCCATCCGAGGCTTGTAATAAAACCCCGTCAAATACGCCTCGGAGCACAAGTACAACAAGTTCTCCCAGCCCTTGAGGTTCTCGGCAAGCATCACGAGGTGAAAGCCGCCATCCTTCACGCCGGTGTATGTCCGGTCATGGCGATCGCGCGGCGCGATGTACGCCTCGACCCCCAAGATCGGCTTGATCCCCTTCTTCTTGGCGAGGTTATAAAACGGAATCGCCGCGTGCATGTTGCCATGATCAGTAATCGCGACGGCTTCCATCCCCAGCTCAACAATCCGATCGACCAGCTTGCTGACCTTGTTCCCGCCATCGAGCAGCGAGTACTCAGAGTGCAAATGCAAATGCACAAAGGACTTGCGATCTTTGTTTTGTTCTTGCTTTTTCGTCAATTCAGGCCCCAAACACAGCAAATAGGCGATTCATCAGATCCAACACCCATCGTACACAATCCCGATCCAACTGTGAAGCAAGAACCCACGAAATCCGACGAACCGAATCCCTATCATCCCTGTAGATACTCAGAGACCCCACTCATGAACCAACCCAATCCACAATTCCAATCTTCATCACCCGCCGGGCGATCGGTCCAGTTCAAAGTCGGTGGCCCAATCTCGCAAATCCTCTCGCTCCTGATCCTGMTCAYCCTCRTCATCRTCGGRTTCRTCATCTTCATCCCCCTGGCGATCATCATCATCGTCCTCGCCCTGATCCTCTTCGCCTACTTCAAAGTTAAACGCTTCTTCTCCAAATCCCACGCCCCCAACGGCCCCCTGGACGGCCGACGAAATGTCCGCGTGATGGATCGTGATGAGTAAACAACAACAAACCCCAACCTGCCCCACCTGCAACTACGACCTCACCGGCCTCATCAAACAAGGCTCATCCGCCACCTGCCCAGAGTGCGGACATGCTGTCCATTTTGAATCGACTCTCCCTCGCCCTTGGTTTATTGAGTCCACAAAGAAACCGATCCTCATCGCAACCATCCCTCCAGCAGCGATGTTCACTGTTATTATAACTTTAGGTGAATGGGCGATTAACTCCAATCGATCTCTTCTACTCAATCAACTCCCCAGCTTTATTTTCTGCATCGGCCTCACGCTATTCTGGTTCTTCGCCGTAGCGCTCACAACTGCAATCATAATCAAACGCTGGAAAGGACCACCCGGCCAAAATAGCCCTACAAAAGCCTTCGCCAAAGTCATGGCCGTATCAACCATTTGCTTTGCCCCAGTATTTATTCTCTACCTTGCATTTCGCATGATCGAATTTATACTTCCACACTTAGGCTTATCAGGCCACTAAGCCGGGTGCCCTGCTTACGCGCAGCTTAAGCAGGTCTTTAAACACAAGATCATGCTCTTATCGCCTCCCCCGGGCCTCCGGGGGAGGTGGCTGCGAAGCAGACGGAGGGGGTCTTTTCTTAATGAAAGCAATTGGGATGAAAAGGAGTAA
>NVSM01000001.1 GCA_002401225.1 bacterium | reverse complement strand
GTCGACAAGTACAGGACGAAATGGTCTTGGTCCGATCGCAAGGAGAAGCTCGCCGTTGTACATTCTGCAATCACTGCGAATACGAGGATGCCCGAACTCCTCTGGATGATCTACAAAGTATTCTTGGAGAACTTGCCCGTCTTCTGCACTGATGAGGGTATTGATCTTGTCTGGACTCCGCACAACCAGAGCATCCAACTCAGGAATAGATGCGACCACCATGCCATTGAACTCCAGCGTCCGGCTGAGCTCGAGCGTCTTCATGTTATAGAGCATGACCGACGCGCCCATGCTGAAATCATAACTCCCGATCGCGATCTCATTGCGTTCCGGTATCGGGCAGATGACCGGCGGGACTCTTGATGCATCTACGCTCTTTACGACTTGGCCCGAATCAGAGTCAAAGATAATTATCTCTGATGCCCATTCACCTTCACTATCAAAGCCAGATACGAACAAGATGTACTGGTTTGCTCCATCAACTTTGCATTCAATCTTAAAATATTCTATCTTGTATGACCTGAGGAATGACTGCGTGCCGTTCCGCTCATCCCAGAAATACACGGTTCGAAGCAGATCAGGATCGTCAGTGTTTTCATACGAATGCTTCCATGCGGCTACATTGAACTCGGCACTGTACTCGATATCTGTCCAGGGATCGGGCTGCAAGTTGACTGGAATGGAATGCAACTCATCCGTATCGATATTGAGCAGCTTCCTTTCGCCGAGATTGACTTGGTCATTCGATGCGACACCAATCTGTATCAGTGCCGTTGTGGCCGAATATCCGTGCTTGATCTCATCGATGGACAACTCAGGAAAGAGAATCTGATCTGTTTGGGTAAGCGGATTCCATTTATGCAGATTACGGCCCGCGACCACCAGAACATGCGTCCCATGTATGCTGAAKGTCTCTTGYGATCCACTCTCAAGATTGACCGGAGATATGTCATTGATCTCGCCTATTCCGCCGAACTCATAATCGCCCGGCATCCATCTGGGCAATCCACTTGCCAGCATCTCCCATCCCCAGCCGCGGAGCCAATCCGGTATTGCTTCGAGCACTTCGATCGAGCCAAACACATCTCCGGATACCGACATATCCACAGCACTCTGAAACTGATTCCCCGCCAACACAGTCTGCTGCATCCGCGCTTCACGCTCGCTTGCTTTGGCAAGGACCTGTGCCTCAAACTGGCCAACCGCAAAGACCGAAGCCACGATAACACCAACAATCAGCGTGATCATGGTCGCAATTACTCCGCCTACGAAAATCCGATTTCTCTTGATGTACTTTCGTGTCAGATAAAGCGTATCGGGCGGCCTTGCCGTGATCGGACGATCCACAAGCAGTCGGCGTATATCCTCGGCAAGCTCCGCCGCGTTCTGGTATCGGCGATCAGGTTCCCTTCGTAAACACTTTGACACCACAGTCTCGATATCGCGATCCACATCTGGAACCACAGCCCGAAGCTTTGGCAAGTCCTGTATATCAACCAGCTTCATGGCTGCAGCGATCGATAAGTTCCCAAGTTCTATCGGCGGCCTCCCCGCAATCAGCTCAAACGCAATAACCCCGAGTGCGTAGACATCGGTCGCCGGCGTGATTTCGCCATTACTGAACTGTTCAGGCGCCATGAATGCCAGAGTTCCCAAGAGCTGTCCGCCTCGTGTCATGGTGGTCGCGACAAGTGTGGCATCACTGGTCAATCTCGCGATACCAAAATCGAGCACCTTTGGCTGCCCGTCGCCCCTGACGAGGATGTTCTCGGGTTTCAGATCACGGTGCACAACGCCTTTGGCATGCGCATACCCGACAGCGTCAGCGACCTTCGCGAGCAACTCAAGCTTGGCATTTGTGGTGAGCCCATTGGAATCGGCGTAACTTATCAGCGACACTCCGTCGACGAGTTCCATCGCGATGTAGGGCCGGTTCGTATGACCGATGTGCGTGACACCTGCCTCATATATTTGCACGATCCCAGGATGCTGAAGTCGCCCTTGGATCTCGGCCTCCGCCTTAAATCGCTTTTCGATCTCGCTGTCTGCGCGGAGTACATCAATTACTTTGAGCGCCACATGGCGCGAAGGCCTCGACTGAACCGCTCGGTAGACGACTCCCATTCCGCCCTCGCCGAGCACGCCGACAATCTGATACTCACCGATCCTATCGATGTGCTTTGGAGAAACTGGAATCGGATTATCAATGATCGCATCGAGTCGTCGTCGCTGTTCGCTTAATCGATCGTCTGACATTGGATGATGGTCAGAATCATCGCTGAGCACAGCAAGCAAAGACCGGACCTCACGCTCAAGTTCTGAGTCGCCGGCAACCAGTCGTTCCAACAGAACCCCACGATCTACAACCTTCGCGGCGAGTACTTGGTCAATAACTACCTGGACGCGTTCATAAAGCTTTTTGTCCATGGTGCTAAGCCAACTCTCGCATCAGCCAGAGCTTGGCCATCTGCCAGTCACGCTTGACCGTAGCTTCACCGATACCGAGGTGATCAGCGATCTCGATAACAGACATGGCACCGAGAAGCCGTAGCTCAGCGACCTTTGCGTGCCGCCCGTTGAGTGATGCCAGATGCTCAAGTGCATCATTGAACTCGATCGCGTCAAAATTGCGAACAACATCCGCCATCGATCCCGGGCCAAGTGTCAACTGCTTTCTGCCGCCGCCCCGTTTTTCACGGGACCGCCCACGGGCATAGTCAGCAAGAACCTGCCGCATCACCTTTGCTGCCAGTGCAAAAAAATGATGCCGATCGTTAATCCCATCAAGCTTCCCAGCCAGTTTGATCCACGCCTCATTAACAAGAGCTGTAGGCTGTAGTGTTTGCTGTCCCGAAGAATCATTGAAAATCACCGTCGCCAGCCGGCGAAGTTCATCCGTCACTGTCTCAAAGAGCTCAGGGCTGAACGCTCCTAGATAAGGTTGATCGTCGCCTGAATTATCTGGAGAATGGCCCATGCCGTGCATTATAGGTGAATATGCATTCGTTAATTAGAGAATTGCAACAGATTTTTCTAACTGACCTGCCGCCATCGTGATCACTTAGACACAACTTGGCCAAGATGTAGTGCACAGGTACCCGTCGCCCTACTGAGCCAAAATATACTCCGTAATGCACTCGCCGGAACGCTCCCCAGCAGAATCACACTCGGACTCGAGGTGATCCGCAGCTCTTCCGGCTCTAATACCAGAGTCACAGAGCAGAATAGAGCCGCATAAAGGCTGAACACAATGCCTCAAATATGCCACACAAACTCGCTGGCCCCCTACTCCCACTCAACTGATAAGCACTATTCTTAAGTAGGATCGGCAAGACCATTCTGCAGTTCTCTTATCTGTGCCGCTCGCTCTTTAACTTCGACATCCGATGAAGGAGTATCCTTTTGGGCACTCACTGACGAGTCACGAAGAAGCTCGTTTTTGAGCATCTCACGCATTCGCGTGCGTTGTCCTAGCGGAATACGATCCCAAATCTGTATTCTTTCATCCCATGTTACGATAAGCCGCTCGCCGTCGGGACTCCAACCAAAATCAGAAACATAGCCTTGGTTCTGAAATACCGCAACACGATTCAATGATTGAATATCCCAGAGCATCACGGCACCATCATCTGGAGAACTCGCCGCGAGCCGGGACCCATTCGAACGGATTTCAACGAGCCCATCACCGATCCCCGGCAACGGGGACTCTCTGATTATCCGCCCTGAGATAGGGTCGTATGTGCTAATCACATCTCGACTGGAATCAAAGATCAGGAAATCATCTGTGTTTGGATCGTGTGTTACAGAAGATCCGTGTAGCTGATGGACTCGATTTAACATCTCGTCGTACACAATAATCTCTTGCTCAAAGGWACTCAAGGTACGCGGATCAATCGCGATCGCTAAGTGAGATCCGTCCGAGTTCCACTCCATTCCTCTCGTCCCATCAAAAACAAACTGCTGAGTCTCGATAACTATTGCCCCAGTGAAGATATCGATGAGAATTAACTTTGAATCTCTGACAACAGCCGCGACAGGTTTCTTGGGGTGAATCGCGACGCCACCATTCGCCTTTCCCGGAATAATGATCTTCTTCCCGGATACGAGATCGATGATATTGATCCCCATGCTGGGTCCATCGAGGACAGCGACCACAGCGAATCGACCATCCGGTGTGACATCAGCATCGATAGCAATGTCACCAGGTTGCCCCAGTTGAGCAACTTCTATTCCAGTCTCTGCATCCCAAATCCTTATTGCGCCAGTTGAGTTTGCCTTCCAACCATCCCAACCTCCTGACAGGATGTACCCAGTAGAACCCGTGAACTTTGCAAAATTCACATGACCGACATGCCCATTGAGATTGACTGCGTGCTGAGCTTGGGTATGCCAAAGACGGATGTCGCCTTTCAACTCGCGAGAGCCGATGTAGTTGCCTTCTCTTACGAGAAAAGAACTACGATTCAGCAACGACTCGGGGGCGAAACGAGCGAGAAGACTACCACTCTCCGATTCCCAAACCTGAACTGTATCTGATTCAGTAAATGCAACGGATGCATCTGTTGAGAACCCCGCGTTGAGTACAGAACTATCGTGTGAGAGGATCAATGGCTGTGAGGTATCTCCATCCAAATTCCAAACTCGTGCAGTACGATCGAGCGAGCCCGTGATCAGCCTGTTTCCGTTGATTGAGAACTTTGCTGTGGTGATGTAATTCGAATGCCCGTTCAAAAGGTGGGATGTAGTCAGGTCGCGACTACTCAAAACGCTGCATTCACCCCTCCGGCCTGTCACGAGGACAGACTCTCCCATCGGAGAAAAATAGATGTCCGCGACAGGATGCGTAAGGTCGGACTTGGTTGCAATTACCGCTCCCGATTCGATGTCAACAAATGACAGCATTCCTGAGCTATCTGCATACAACAAACTCCGTCCGGTTGGATCAGGCAAGAAAACTTCATCGCCCGGAAACTCGAGTTCCCGCTGTTCAAGAAGAGAGCCAGAACTCACATCCCAGACTTGAACTCTTACTGATTTCATCTCTTCCGCCTGAGCAAGTTCCCCCCAAGGCTTTCTGTAGGAATCAAAATGAAGCAAATGCTTCCCGTCTGGCGTGAAGCAGAATGATGACCCTCGTTCTGCACGCCCACTATTGGCATTGATGGGCGGTATTGAAAACTTCAACTCCCCGCGATAAAGATCCCATACCTGTGCTCGGGATGATCCGGTTTCCAGAACCGTTACAAGTATGTCTCGCTTGGGATGGATAAGTGATCTTGCCCCATCATATTCGTTGTATCTTGCGATGTTGGTCGGAAGTGGCGCCCCGATCACTCGAGTTGATGTGTCAAGACGGGATCGGAGCGTGTACCACTCCCATCCTCGCTGATCAACTGGTGCCTTATCCAGAAACCCACGCATCCGCCCAGGACGATCACCAAGGGCACTCCATGCGAGCTGCATCTGGGCAACATAAGTCTGTCTACGAGCCTCCAAGGATTCGGCTTTCGCAATAGCCTGCTGATGCCTGGCGTTCGCAAATCCAACCATGGTCCCTGCGAATCCAGTGAGTAGAGTGAACAAAATCACAAAGGCAGTAATAACAGCAGTCCTATGCGCGCCGTAGAACTTCTTTGCAAGATACACCCTCGTTGGTGGTACTGCTTCAACAGGCACCCCACCAAGGAAGCGATCGATATCTCGCTCAAGTTCTAAGACTGAGCCATATCGCTCATCGGGAATCTTTCTTAGACAACGCATGATAACCCAGTCCAACTCGTTCTGTAGCAATGAGCGCAGCTGGTTGGGCTCAACCGATTGCGAGTCTGCAACCCGCTCAAGCGTGCCACTCTCTGTTAATCGAGTGCTTGGCCTCAAAGGATATTCATTGCGGATAATCCGTTGCATTTGAGCGTATGACGCGGACCTCAACTGTTTCGCATCGAAAGGTGTCAGTCCTGTGAGCAACTTATAAAGCACAGCACCAAGCGAGTAAACATCTGATCGGCTGTCGATCCCTAACGATGACTGTTCGGCCTGTTCCGGGCTCATGTATTCCGGAGTCCCAACCATCTGGTTCAACTCGGTATGTATTGTTTTCTCTGTAAGCCGCGTGCTTGTCGCCTTGGCGATACCAAAATCAATAATTTTGGGGATAGGCTCACCACTTATCTCAGTCACCAAAATATTTGACGGTTTGACATCACGGTGAATCACGCCTTTTTGATGTGCATGATGCATACCGCTGCATACCCGCTTGAATAGAACGAGCCGTTCGCGTAGCGTCAGTTTATTCTTTGTGCAGTATTCCGTGATAGACTGACCATGTATCAATTCCATGACAAAATAGGGTCGCCCGGTGAGTGTTAATCCTGCGTCAAATACCTTCGCTATTGAAGGATGATCCATCATCGCCATCGCTTGCTGCTCTGCTTGGAACCTCCTGACGACCTGACTCGTGTCCATCCCCAGCTTGAGGACTTTAACGGCAACCTCTCGTTTCACTGGATCAACTTGGTGTGCACGATACACAACACCAAATCCCCCTTCACCGATCCGCTCAATTATACGATACGGACCGATCCGTACTTCACTGTCGTGAGACTCATGGTCCTGAATATATTCCTGAGCACGCAAATGCGCGATCATTAAATCATCGGCAAGCGTCTCGTACGGCAATGGGCGCTGTGAGAACTCCAGAAGACGCAAAACTCGCTCCCGCAGGTGTGGAGTATCGGCAAAACGACGATTGAGATACTCGTCTCGCTCTACATGATCCATTGCTGAGCAATCAATGAATGCTTCTTTGACTTCATCATGCTCAATATCGCGAGGCAGCTCAGCAGGCGAATCTTGGTCTTGTTTTGGATCTGGTGTCTCCATCATCGAGCCGCCTCGCTGCCCAGCCACGCACTTGCAAAAGACCAGTCATTGGCTATCGTCACCCGTGAAACGCCCAGTACAAGGGCGATTTGCTGCTGCGTCATCCCTCCAAAAATTCGCAACTCAGCGACTCTCGATGCTCGCTTGTCGACCATGGTTAGTTTTACTAAAAGCTCATCAAGCTCAAGGACGCGAAAATCTCTGCCAAGGTGGATTCGTTCGTCATCCGCTATCACTTCGATTGAGAGACTCACTCGTCTCACATCCCCCCCTCGCTTCGCCGTGAGTTTGCTCCGAGCGTGGTCGACCAAAATCTGCCTCATCGCTGTCGCAGCAGTCGCGAAGAAGTGATTCTGCTCGAACCATTCCGAGCGWCCTCGGGCGAGTTTGATGTATGCCTCATGTACGAGCGCTGTCGGAGCAAGCGTGTGCTCAGGCTGTGAGTTCAAGTAAGACTGTGCTAACGCGCGGAGTTCCCCATATACCAAGGGCAGGAGTTCATCAGCGGTCTGCCCATCACCAGCCTCTTTATTCATTGGCAACTTACTTTCTTTCACAGAATGATTGGCTGCCCATCTTAACAAAGAGCATCACTGGGCATGCGGTTACGGCAACATCAACTCATTCACTCGACTGCAGCCCTGATGTCAAGATTGTACAAGAAAAACTTCCCTAATTTAGGGCCCCAATTCGTAAACGAGAAAAATACTTCAAAAACACAGATTCCATTGACAAACCGTTCGTCTTTCGCGTGTATGTAGATGAAGGTGCCTCTGGAACTCGCTTGTGAATCGATTCGGTGTACCTGCTATTCAGACGAACGAGAACTCGAATGGAGAGGAATGACCATGAAAGCAGCCCAATTTGCAACGATTTTGATTTTTATTGGAATCGCATCATTCACGATGCCTGCCCAAGCCGCCCCGCCACCAACTGGCTTCACATATCAGGCGACACTTGCTGACAATGGATTGCCAGCCGAAGGATTGACTGCGATGCAGTTCAACCTGTGGGATTCCGTGAGTGACGGGTCTCAGGTTGGTTCGACAATCAGCACAAATGTAGATGTAAACAATGGAGTATTCTCCGCTGATCTTGATTTCGGAGCCGCTAGCTTTGCAATCAATCAAGCATTGTGGCTCGAAGTAATCGTTGACGGCCAGAGCATGGGGCGTACACCACTCGGCGCTTCACCACTTGCACTCAATGTGCGAGGGCTTCACATCGCCGAGAATGGATTCGTCGGAATTGGTACCGATACACCAACTCAAATGCTCGAAGTTGCGCACCGAATCAAAACCACGAATCTGATCACCGATGGTGTGACAGCGATAGCTGTTCGTTATAATCGCTCGGAATCAAGCGACTACGAAATCAGAGCAGCTCTTCAAGGCCTGGAATTTATAAATAAATCAACGAACGAATTAGCATTATTCATGGATAAAAACACGAGCTTCATCGGTATTGGTAGGAGTTCTCCAACACAAATGCTCGATGTGAATGGGCGGATACGAGCAACGAATCTCATCGCCGACGGTCTCACTGCCAAAGCTGTGCGATTCTTTTCGGGTGGGGGGGACATTGAGATCGGTGCCAACTCCAACGGCATGTACTTCCTAAATCAATCCTCAGGGCAGACCGCCATGAACATTGATCAAGCGACGAACTTCGTAGGTATCGGCCGGACGAATCCGGAAACAAGCCTCGATGTCGATGGCGCGATCACCATACGCGGAGGCGCAGATATCGTCGAGGGTTTCGATTCTGCTTGTGGAACGACTATCGAATCAGGTACATTGATGGTCATTGACCCCAACAACCCTGGAATGCTGATGTGCTCAACTGAGGCCTACGACTCCAAGGTCGCCGGTGTGGTTTCTGGGGCCGGCGGTGTCATGCCCGGTCTCAAACTCGGACAAGAGGGCGTAATGGACGGCGAGATTCTCGTCACTATGACTGGTCGTGCCTACATACTGGCAACCAATGAAAACGGTTCAATCGAACCCGGAGACCTGCTGACAACATCAACTACACTCGGACACGCGATGAAGGCAACCGATCGTAATCGATCGAATGGCGCGGTGATCGGCAAAGCGATGTCCCGCTTGGATAAAGACTCCGGTCTCGTTCTCGTTCTGGTGAACTTGCAGTAAGGAAACCCGCAATGCTATCAAATACACTCAAACTTATCGTTGTCAGTACACTCATCGGTGCCTCTGTGACGGGCACCTCCGCCCAGGTCCTCCGCAATAGCGTCTGGCAGGGAAGCGACGCACAGAAAGGGAACCCGCATGGGCTTCATCCGTTCGTGCTTCATCGTCACCCCTTTCCGTGCACAGCGATTCTTCCGAGCGCGAGGGGCGTATTTGAAGATGCTTCATGGCCCAACAATGTCATCCCTTTCCAGTTTTCGTCAAATGTCTCTGCGAGCAACGAAGAATCGATGTTGGCTGCGATGGGCGAACTCACCCGCGTCGCCGATGTGAAGTTCATCGAACGCACAGATCAGGAAGACTATATCTTCATACAGGACTCTACAGGCAACAGCTCATCTGTGGGGCGTGTTGGCGGGTCTCAGACGATCAACATCGTCAACTGGAACTTTGAGTTCATTATGGTCCACGAACTCATGCACGCCATCGGCGTATGGCACGAGCAATCAGCGATGGACCGTGACATTTTTGTCACTATTCTGATTGGGAACATCGATCCAAATCGATTACATAACTTTGATATTCGTCCCGATGCGAATGTCACTCCTCTCTACGATTACACCTCGGTAATGCACTACGGCGAGTACGCGTTCTCTATTGATCCAGGGAACCTGCAATCAATCGTGACAACTGACCCGACACAACAAGAAGTCATCGGCCAGCGTGAATACATCAGCGGCCMAGATGAAGTCGGGCTTGAGACCATGCTCGGCGATACCCCCCTCACCGAATGGCTCTCTATTGGTAGCCCGTACACTCCCAATGGTCGTTTCGAAACGCCTTGGACTGATCTCAGGTCAGCCGTTAACAACGCCTCTCCAATCGGAACTCGGATTGTCAACATCCGACCAAGAACAGACACATCGAGTGCATCCCCTGGATCGCCGCTAGTCATCAACAAGTTCGTACGCATCGAAGGCACAACACTGACCATCGAATAAGTTATCCAATAGCTTTATACTTCAACCTGCAAATAACACATGAGTTTCAAATGAAAAAATGAGTATCTATAGTTCTCATCGCTGCTGCGACTCAAGCATCCGCACAAAGCTATGAAATCAGATCGTACACACTTGATTCCGCCGGAACGCTGAACCGAACTTCAGATGCTTTTACTCTGCCCTCAACTATCGGTCAACCGGATGCCGCTCCTGTGCTACACTCCGGATCACTAAAACTCTCTCCTGGATTTTGGCCTAGTGCTGGGGGTCAATCCCCKYGTKKTSMARACYTNNCMSASCSATTNYSSWWTWCNCSMCTTCTTNGATGTTTCATCCTTCCTGAGTGCATTCGCTGCTGGGTGCCCATAAAGAACATGTGGCCAATATTGTGCTTGCGTTGGCTTCTAATGGCCAACACTACCAATAAATCACAGTATACGGGAAACCCAATCCAATACAACCGCCGGCGTGCCACCCAAACTCGCACTAAACACCTAATAAATAAGCCCTTGCGATTGCAAGGGCTTATTCAACGGGGTGAGATCCCGCATATGGCATCCCGTCTCTCAGGCTCCCTCGGGCCCCGGTATTACGAGCCTCTTTGCCCCGTACCGTGGGGGGCCAGCAGTTTGTTGTGGGTTTTGATGTCCGTTTTGTCCGCTTTTTTGAGCGACAAATGGCGYTGAWTCTCGCTAGAATCGSSCATGAATGGGTCAATAMCAACGATTTCKRGCGATATSAACCCTGTCCAAACGCCRAGRCCTGGACATCGCAAAAYACGGCGTGTGTCGCCTRRTTCGCGGAGTTTGTGGCACCTGATTGACTCGATTGCGCTCKCCATGGCWCAAGGATACGGGCTYGCTCGCACYCGTGCATTGTCCCATGTSGCTCCAATGACRAGAATGTTGGGACARCGRGATCAYCTCTATACAGAGACSGCWWTGCTYGARCGSGAGGTSGCYATCTTCAGGTCTCAGCGGATGGCGAAAGCRCCACGAAGACGGCCTCAGTTCGATCCTAAACAGCGGGCTGAGATCCTCCAGCTTTCGGTCTTAAGAGGGTGGAGTTCGAAGCAAACAGCTTTGAGGTTTGGATTGCATCCCAACACGATTCGGAACTGGCGTCGATCCCTGCGTGATAAAGGAAGAGCCGAACGATTACTCGGTGAGCCGCCATGGAATCGACTTCATGAAGCGGTGCGATGGACGGTTCATGAGATTCGGCGGATATGTCCTGAGCGTGAGTTTGGCACGAGGACCATTGCTCTCCACATGATCAGAGCAGGGATCCAGATCAGCCGTTCATCAGTTCGACGAATCCTTGAAGAAGAGCGATGTAAAACCGATCGATGGCAACGGCATGTCCCCGTACCGGATGCTGGGGATGCCACCCATCTCATGAATCCGAAAGCGCCCCACTTCGTCTGGCACACCGATATCACTGAAGTCAGGGTGCTTTGGAAGCGGTTTGAGATTGCAGCGGTGCTGGATGGGTATTCGCGGAAACTCCTGGGAATTAAAGTGTTTGACCGACGGATAACGACGAATGACATGGTCGGACTAATCCAGAATGCCGCGGTGCAATCTGGCACGACACCACGGTTCWTRATCAGYGATCGGGGCTCACAGTTTCGTGWGCAGTTTACTGATGCATGYSRGGCKCAGGGSATYRWRCATGTTCGATGCAAGGTGCGCGTTTGGCAGCTCAATGCAAAGATCGAGCGATTCTTCAGCACACTCAAGAGCTGGTTGCGACCGAGTTGCCTCATTCCTACTGAAGCACGGATCCAAGAACGGCTGGTTGAGTTTCAAATCTGGTACAATCAACATCGGGTGCATGGGGCGCATCGTGCCCATACGCCAAATGAACAGTTAGTAGGCATTGAGCGGGATCCTGTTCGATTTACGCATAGGGGCGGTGTGGAACCGACAATTCGAATCGACAGACAATCAGCCAGAGGTGATCCGAAGCTCTTCCAGCTCTACATCAGAGTCACAGGGCAAGATAGAGCCGCATGATGAACACAATGCCTCAAGCATGCCACACAAACTTGCTTGCCTCCTATTCGTTGTGAAATACCGGGCAATGCGGTGATTAGGCCGTCTATTCACCGCAAATCATGCGGGGTTCCGCTTGCAGGTGCGGTGAATATYGTGTATAATCGCCGCAAAGGAAGCGGTGATTATGGCGTATATCCATGAAARTRYAGATTGGCCTCAGTTYTTATGGGACGCGGACGCYTTGGCGTCRGCCCTYGCAGCRGTWCGCCACAAGCAGGGGCTGCTGCTYGGCAAGATGGAGTCCATGGGCTTCGATCTCCGGGCTGAGGCAAGCCTCACCACACTGACGAATGATGTGGTCAAGTCTTCCGCCATCGAAGGCGAGCCGCTCAATCCGGATGAAGTTCGCTCCTCACTCGCCCGCCGACTCGGTCTCGATATCGCTGGGCTCCCCCAAGCCGGGCGTGATGTCGAAGGCGTGGTCGAGATGATGCTCGACGCCACCCAGGGCTTTGAGTCTCCATTGACAAAGGATCGCCTCTTTGATTGGCACGCGGCTTTGTTTCCAACCGGTCGCAGCGGAATGCGAAAGATGGTCGTCGGGGCATGGCGTCCAAAGGAAGCTGGCGCGATGCAAGTGGTCTCTGGACCAATCGGTCATGAGAAGGTCCATTACGAAGCCCCCATTGCAGATCGACTCGACGGCGAGATGACCGCGTTCCTCGATTGGTTCAACTCGCCACCAACGACCGACCCGGTCATCAAAGCTGCGATCGCTCACTTCTGGTTTGTCACCGTTCACCCATTCGAAGACGGCAACGGTCGCATCGCACGAGCCATCGCCGATATGGCACTCGCACGGGCAGACAACATGTCCGACCGCTTCTACAGCATGTCTTCACAAATCGAATCCGAGCGAAAAAAATACTACCTCCGCCTCGAATCATCCCAACGCGGAACCCTCGACATCACATTCTGGTTGGAGTGGTTTTTGTCGTGCTTGGACAATGCGGTCGAAGGTGCCCAAGAGACTTTGGCTGCAGTGATGTACAAGGCCAAGCTGTGGCAATGGATCAATCAAGATCCAGTCAACGAACGCCAACGCTCAATCATCAACCGAATGCTCAACGGCTTCAAAGGCCACATGAGCACATCCAAATACGCCAAGCTCGCCAAGTGCTCCAACGACACCGCTCTCCGCGATATCCGCGAACTGGTCGACCGCGGCATCCTTCTACAAAACCCCGGTGGCGGTCGCAGCACGAGCTATCGCCTCACAACCACTGAGGCGAAGGGCAAATAGTGTTCTTGTTTTATATGCCGATTGCATTTTGCCCCATTGGGTTTGGTAACCTGCCCCGCGGAATCTAGTCCATTCTTTAATGCGAGTCATCAGGTAGAATGGGCGTATTTATCCGAAGCTCTTTCGACTCGATGTTAGAGTCACAGAGCAGGATAGAGCCGCATGAAGGCTGAACAGAGTGTCTCAAACATGCCACACAAACTCGCTGGCTCCCTACTCCGAACTTATTGCCTCTACTTTTGTTCTTTGGGAATTCGTCAGCAAATTCTCATAGATTACAAAGTGATCTGCTCAAGACCGCTTGCCTCGAATCCCCATCTTCGTTTCCTCCTCGACCTGAACAAATGCTCCAAGGATTTGGCAGAGCTCAGGATTGAGTGTGTCGGGTTGTTTCCAAAGGGTGCGAAGGGCGCTCGCGTCAAGGCTGCTGACCATGTCCCAGAAGGGGGATTCTTGGAGTAGGTTTTCGAACTTGGTATATTGTTCGAGCTGGGATGTTTTCCGTGGGAAGACTGCTTTCTCGCTGGTGCGAATGGTCACTTCGAGCTCATCGCCTTGAACAACGCTCATGCCTTCGCCAGTGGCGTACTCAAGTAGCGCCTCTTGGATCTGTTCTATCTCATCATCAATTTCATTGGTTTGGAGAGTAAACACCCCTTTGAGTTCATCCTTCTTAGCCTTGAGCTCAGCCAATGCGTTTACCAGCTTGATTCCAGGCTCATTCTTGTAAGCATTGATCGGCAGCCCGTTCACGCGCACCTCGTGCTTCATAATTGGGCAGACCGATTGGTAATCGCAGAATCGGCACAAGCCGGTCTCGTTGGTTTCGAAGGCACCTTCTTCCTTCCCGCTCAAATCGATGTCAGCAATTGTGCCCAAGGCATTATTCCGTAGATCCGCGAGTTGCTGGGCTGTACGTGTTGAAGTGATGGTCTCGCCGAAACGGAGGAAGTGCCAGTGCAGCTCGACTCGTTTGATACTCGGCCACATCTGGCGGATCCCAATTTCGTAGTACGCCAGCTGCGGATTCGAGTCCATATCGGCTTGCGTAGGTAGACGTTTATTGGTTTTGTAGTCATGGATATGCCAGACGCCATCATCATCCTTGGCGAGCCGATCGATGTATCCGACCATGCCGATATCCTGCTCATTATTCAAATCAAACCGAACCATCTGTTCGAGCTCGATGGTGATCGAGTCATCAAACGGGTGATGCGCGTCGTAATAGTTCCCGACGCATAGCTCGCCCAGAGCAAGATACTTCTGCTCGTCCATACCCTCATCTTGGATGACGATGTCCTCGCCCCATCCATTTCCCCAGAGACGATTAAACTCTGTAAGTGTTTCCCCCTTGCTAGGTACACCACCAGTCATCACTTGTTTGTAAAGCCATTCAAGCGCATCGTGGCATCGTGAGCCGAAGAAGAGTGCGACTTGGCGTGGCGTGTCTGGCAGATCGAGTTTTACGACATATCGATAGTAATACTGACGTGGGCAATTACGAAAACATTCTATCTTGGAGTGCGAATATGTGGGCAAAGAGAATCCTCATGTCATTCTGATGAGTGCGTTTCTGATATGATCGTGTGTCTATCCACTATACATGATTATTCACTCGCATGATGAAAGTTGAAAAATGATGACGCAATCCATCCAAGATCTTCGGAATCATTGGCAACCGATCAAAGACGGTGATGCGAATGTATCTCAACATGATGCCATCCGCATCCGGCTTCACCGCTGCTGGAGCTGGATGGAAAGGATTGAAGAACTCGAAACAGCAGGACTCGGACATGATGACCCGAAACTGATCTACTACTGGATCGCCCACAACAGTCTCTACGGGCGATGGGACACGCAAGCACGCGAACCCATCGGCGATCGGTACTCCCTTGGTATATTCACCAAGCGGATCATGGACTTCGACCAAGATGGGCTTATTCCAAAACTGCTGACTGAGCAACGAGAAGAGGTGAAAGCAATTGTTGGCAATGAGTTTCTCAATAAATACTTCTGGCAGGATCTTGGAGAAGATGAGGCCCGCCGAGCGCAGAACAAAGCCCGCCAGCTTCCTTCGATGCATTTCGAAGGACGGTTCGAATCCATTCTGAGCATGACGATCGAACGCGTCTACTTCATCCGATGCCAGCTTGTGCATGGGGCGGCGACCTTTGATAGCAAACTCAACCGAGAAGCCGTAGGTCGTTGTGGCCAATTCTTGGGACTGTATCTTCATGCTGTCTCCCAAATCATTATCGACCACGCTTGGCGCAAGAACTGGGGCGACCTGTGCTATCCGCCGATTGATATCTGATGATATTGTTCTTCATTGAGAACGCAATAAATTGTCGTTCAATCCAGTCTCAATGACAACCCTATGACAGTCTTGCAACATACACATTTGAATATAGACTTGACATTTTCATGAAGAATGCTATAATGAGAACATGCTTGAGGAGTTTGGTGCATAATCCGTGCAAATCGCCCGTTCAAACGGGTCCAAACTGCAACCGAGCGGGGCGATGTCCCTTGCCCGCCGCGGTGCATAGCTACGACTGCAAGTCATGTGTTCAGAACGAACCATGCAATCTGCAGCATGCGTAGACAAGCGACTCGATCCGTTCATAGAAGAACTCCATCGAAGTAAAACGAAGGACATGACAATCAAGTCACGACCAACTGGTCGCGATCGGTCTTTACACGCAACTGCGTGATGCCGCGATGTCATCGCAGTATTCGTATCCGGTCAACAGACATGCATACAAGCATGAAGTTATCCCATGGCGCGTTACCATCGGGGATATCGGCATGCCACACAAAGGAATACTTATGGGCAGCAAAGCAAAGCGAATGGAAATCCTTGAATCAATGGGCTTGATCCGTCAGGAAACCCCGAGTCGGGTGACCGAATCAACAACACATGAGTTCACACAAATCATGGCGATCCAAGGTCATGACCGAGAAGAGCAGCGGATTATTCATCATTGGACTATGAGCCCCCCATCCAATGAGGATTGGGAGATGGAAGCCGGCGCGGGTGATGTGGTCGCCGCTTGCATTCCTCAGTTTCTCGAAGCTAACGATATCACGGTCCATTCCGTTGCTGGGCCCCGCGGCGGTATGCCAAAGTACCGAAGCGTGCAATCAGCCGACGGCTTAATCAGAACTCCTCGTGAAGTGACCTACTTCGTAGAGCACTCTGAATCAAAGGAACGATTTGTGCTTCAGGTCGAAACGGATCGCTGTGGCGATATTGAGATATCAGTCTACTCACCAAACGCTTCCGTATGGATCGCCAAACTTCGTGCCTTTGCCAAAGCGAACAACCACCTACGCGGGCAAACTTTCGACCTGCTTGGAAAACTTATCGATCATGGCAACATCACACTCGACGATGTCATCCTCACCGAGAACCAATCACAGGTGATCAATCGTCACATCATCGAATACGCCCGCAGGATCAATGAGCTCAAGGGTCGAGGCGCTCGGGGCCAACGCGGCGTGCTTCTCGAAGGCGTCCCCGGATGCGGCAAAAGTATGCTTCTGCGTGCCATTGCTAACGAACTTGATGGCATATCTGTATGTATCGCTGGGCCAGACCAAATCTGCCGCCACGGCAGCATCGAGGTGCTCAAAGAACTTATAGAAATGACAGCTCCATGTGCCGTCTTCATTGAGGAAATTGATATCTTCGGAGCCGATCGCCGACGCGGCGGCAATCCAGGCATGGCCGAACTCATGCAATTGATGGACGGCTTACGCAATGTGCCCGGCGTGCTGTGGGTCGGAACAACCAACCGCCCAGAGGTCGTTGAGACCGCGCTCGCAGATCGTCCAGGGCGTTTCGATCGTCGGCTTAAGTTCGGGCCGTTGCCAGACAAGGAGCGAAGCCGACTCGTTGAGTGCATGATCCTTCCTCAGAGATTAACGCCTGAGGCACTAGAACTTGCCACAAGTTTCACGGATGAAATGACAGGAGCCCAAGTGCGAGATTTGGCGGAGACGCTTCGAATTCTCTCTGACAAAGAAGAGTTTGATGTATCCGATGTCCGTGAAGCGTGGGAAGACTGCGGCTTTGAGGCCGAAAGAGTATTCGGCTTTGCTCGTTCTGCGAGCTAAGTACTCCGTTTGATTCCTTATGGTGGATAAGATTGTGAAGTTGTTTGTCGTAAACATAAACTAGAATTGGAGATGAATATGAAATTTGATTGGACACCAGAACTGCATGGGAAAATTTTGCTGGATCTAAGACGCACTGAAAACATGACGCAAGAAATGCTTGGCAAGAAACYGCAAATTGCTCAACCAATAGTAAGTCAGATCGAAAGTGGAAAACAAACACCATCAAGCGTTCAAGTTGAAGCGATCATTGATATATTTGGACTTCAACCATTTGTTGATGGCTCCTCCACAAAACTAGAAGCAAATAGTTTATTGAGCAACTGGTTACGGCATGCGATGGAAGAGAAATCCATGACCGTTAAAGACTTGGTTGAAAGAACAGGCCTATCTAGAACTCCGATAGACAGTATTCTCAATGGCAAAGACTCCAATCCAAGAGTACGCACAAAGGAGAAACTTCAAGAGGCGCTTGGGATTCAAATCGATCAGGATATTGAAGCAGAGATTAAACGAGATGCTGATCTAGGAGTAGATGGAGTTGGGGCATTTACTGACTTTGACCCGTATGACTGGAACGATGTGCCCCGTGTCCCAGGTATTTATGTGTTTTACGACATCAGCGATCGGCCTATATATGTCGGAATGGGAAGCTCAATTTACAACCGATGCCGCGATCATGAACAAAAATTCTGGTACAAATCGCCTGTAGTGTATAAAGCATCATATGTTGAAGTTCCTGATAGAACCCTGAGAGAGCAGATTGAGCGTGTCATGATTCGTTTCATGAAATCCAATGCAGTTATCAACAAACAGTTGGTAGACCGGGATGAAAATGATCCTGACGAACGCAAAAATTGACAAATGCCGCAGGATGATTGTATCAGATTCAGCACAGGAAACCTGAATAGCTAGAGGATCACAGCTATCCATCATGCATAATAATCCGCGCCGTGCGGCGTGGTATCGCACACCCACGACCCAAAGGAAACCATTTTGAAGACACACACCGTATCGAACCCTCAAACCACAACCACATTTATCAACACCATCCGCAAGAACAAACTTGTCCGACTGGGACTCATCCTCATGCTCGGATTGATCGCCGCCTTGCTCATCACCACACGCCAAACCTCCGGCGAGGTCGATCGAGTAATTCTCGATCACTATAAGAACATTCGACAGCGAGACGAGTACGGCTTCCTCATCGCACTCGCCTTTGAACAACTCAACGGCGTAGAAAAGAAAAAGCTCACCGAAGAACTGCTCGATGAGGTTCATCAAGAAGATTTAGTCTACCGATGCCTGCCTGGGATACATCAGTGGTCATTCGATCGCCAGTATCGTGCTCGTATCTTTGATATGGACAAATGAGTCGCCATAATACAATATGGACGAAATCAATACGCCGAGGTACACACGAATCCACCGCCTGCTCAAAGTGCTCACGCTGATCCAGTCGGGTCAGAAATGCACGCCTGGGGAATTGGCCGATGAATGCGGGGTTTCAGAGCGGACCATCTTTCGGGATCTGACCGAACTCAACGGAGCCGGATTTAATATCCCCAATGAGAACGGTAAGTACCGCATCGATAAAGACCGCTTCCTTCCGCCGGTTCAACTCACCATCCACGAAGCCCTCGCAATGGCGACTTTGTGCGAACATCTCGCCCAGCCTGAGCAGATTCCGTTCACCAAACCCGCATGGGATGGCCTGAGCAAAGTGCTCGCGTCGATCCCACAATCCATCCTTGACGAACTCTCAGAGACACGCAAACAGATTGTCATCAAAACTGCATCATCAAGCCCAAAGGATGGTTATGAGGATGTGTATGAAACCATGCAGCTCGCAATCGCAGAGAGAAAGACGCTTGTCTGCCAGTATGAATCAGTAAGTTCGAATAGCAAGCCTCCGGCAGACTTTGACTTCGAGCCTTACACCATGCTCTTCTCTGTCCGGGCGTGGTATGTCATTGGCCACCACCATGGACGAGGCGAACTGCGCTCGCTCAAACTCAGCCGTTTCTGCAAGGCCGTCATTACCGACAGTTCGTACACGATTCCCGCTGATTTCTCGCTCGATCAATACCTGGGAAACGCCTGGCGGATGATGCAAGGCAAGGATGCTGAGATTGAACTCTGGTTCTCGCCGGGCTTTGCAGAGACGATCAGTGACACGATATGGCACAAGACCCAAGAGATTGAATACAACACCGATCACTCGGTGACGATGCGATGCACGGTATCGGGCTTCGATGAGATTGTCTGGTGGATTCTCTCGATGGGCCCGAACTGTAAGGTGATTAAGCCAGCAGAACTAAGGGATCGGGTGCAGAAGCTGGCAACTCAGACAGCCGAGCAGTATCGCAAGAGTGAAATCGACGCGTCTCTTTGATTCTGTATTGAGACAATCTGACTGACAACAGTATGTCAGCAAGCAGCCCTTAGATGACAGCTGGGTGTCAGCCGCTCTGTACAAGTTGTCTTGTGTGCATTGACGACAGCGTTGCTACTTCTATGGTGTACACATCGTTCCCTCCTGTTATCTCTCCAACATGTGATGACCCGCCCGTGGCTGTGCTCGAGGGAACCACAGCTAGGCCCATTGACTCTGCTGCGCACACATTCGCACAGCTGGGTYAATGGCGCGGCGGGTTCAAATGGTCAAGAAACTTTGACAAGGAAATGAATCATGAAACGATATCAAGCCATCGCCACACTCTCTGTTGGACTTGCACTCAACACTTTTCTTTCTGGTTGTTCAGTCGGGATGGCACTCCACGGCGCAGACAATCCAGACATTGGTGTAGTTCGGGCGGGGCAATCTCGAAGCGTTGTTGAAACTGAGTTTGGTCGTCCAAAGACCTTTGATATTGAAGACCGCCGAGCATTGTACGAATACACAACTGGCGAGAGCGGCTCACCAGGGCGTGCGATTGCGCATGGTGWTGGCGATATTCTTACATTTGGTCTTTGGGAAGTTGTGGGCACGCCGGTCGAAGCTGTACAGAAGCACACATATTGGAGTTTGTCGATCTGGTACACAGAGCAAGATGATGTGCTTCGTTGGGACGAACCACGCAGACGATAATGATTCACGACCTTGTGATCTTGGCGTTTTTGTTTTTCATGATCAGTTTAGATTGAGCGAGTGTCGAGCAAATGTGATAAACTATGCCATCCAATCAGGATGGCCATTGCCCGTTCATTGGTCTGGAGATTTATGCTCCATTGGATTCATAATTATAATGGAGGTGATCGATGGCAGAAATTCCTAGTCTCTCACAATTGAAAGTAGTGGATCTCCGTGAAGCTTGGGCTCATGAAGCGCATAACTTCACGCCTTGGCTTGCTGAAAATATTGATCAGTTGTCTGAAGCCGTTGGAATTCCATTAGAGGTAGAAGGGACCGAAGTCTCTGTAGAATCATTCTCGGCCGACATCCTGGCTCGAAACACAATGGATGATTCTATTGTGCTCATTGAAAATCAGCTAGAGGGTTCTGACCACACTCATCTCGGTCAAATCATGACCTATCTCGCTGGTTTGGAAGCGCAGACCATCATCTGGGTTGCGAAGGATTTTCGTGAACCACATCTTGCAGCTCTAAATTGGCTCAATGATCACACAGACGAACGGTTCGCCTTCTTTGCCGTGAAAATCAAAGTGGCGCAGATTGCAAACTCGCCACTGGCTCCAATATTTGATGTCGTAGAACGGCCAAACAACTGGGAACGGGCGGTGCACGCAAAGACTGCTCAGAGAGAGGGTAACTCAAAGTTGACACAAAATCGCTATGAGTTTTGGACGGCATATGTTGATCGCGTTGATGGAGAGCGTGAACGAACAGGAGATGCAGGCAAGTCGAGCAATCGTTGGCGTGTGCTGGAGGAGCTCGGATTCATTATTTCACTTTATGCCGCTAAGGATGGAGTAGGCGCATTCATACGGGGNCTTCCACGAGCGAATGGGGCAGAGGTCAGAGAAACTCTCATTCCACACGAAGCTGCATTAACAGAAAAGCTTGGCAATAGAATCGGTGATGGTACAGACCATTTTTTCCAAAGTTGGAAACCCGGTGATTACACAGATAAAGACCAGCGAGATCAATTGATTGACTGGTTAGCAGGCAAGGCTGAGTTGTACGAACAAGTTCTCTCCGAACTCTACTGAGAATGCATTTAGCAGCATGTTTGATCGACAAGATAAGGCTGATCCACGGATCGGTCTTTTCTGGTTTCATACTCGCTTACTCTAGCACAAAGTCAATCATCGGTTTCATAGCGACAAAGGACTTGGCGWACAAATCAACTGCTTTGACCGACTGGATCTTCTTGCATTCATAAGAGAAGATCACTTCTATTCCGAGTTGGATGTTTGAACGCTTGTTGGTCATGACTTGATAGATTGACTCAACCCATTCAGGCTGATACTTCACACCGTCAGCCCCTCCGGCGGTGATTGTGCGAAGRTCTGCTTCCAGCCGAGCATCCTTGATCCCTGCAGATCGCTGACTTGGGTAGTGTCGCTGGAGCGCGTAGACCATGGCTTTCGATTCTGGTGAAGCCTTTAGTATGGGCCTCAGGGAGTGCTCTACCTCTTTAAGTAAATCAATAAATCCATCTTGCCCTAAAGCCTTGAGCTTCTTCCGAAAGCCCCCCTTGATCCCGTTTGCAATTGTGAGCGTAGCTACCGCTTCATCTCTGCTTATCCCCATATCAAGATGGGGAAAATGCGTGAACTCCTGTGCATTACTTGCAACTTTAAGTGGCAAATAGTCCCAAACACGATTCTCACCACTGCCTGTGATGGCTGATCTTCTTTGCCCTTTCGGATCAATACCTAGCTTGTGCAAGTCCTTCCGCTGTTGAAGTTCGTCGCCAAGAAGCCTGATGAGGCGTTTACCTTCACGATAGGTATACGGGTTATCTGTCGTAAAGCGTAAGCCATCAAACATGGTTAGTGTCCCTCGAATGGAGTACTCCTCCGCGATCATTCGCGACTCGAATATCTCCATGTACTCAGTCAATGTACGTGCCCAGTGCGATGAACCAGAGTGCTTGCGAAACCATGCGTACACATCTCTCCAAGCCTTGTGTACCGTTCTCTCAGGAAGGTGCTTGGGCGGTTTATCTATTGAAAGTAGGAGCAGAAAAGGGTTGTCAAACTCGTGCCGCTTAGCAGTAGCGATATGCCTACGCAGTTGATCGAGACTCACAGGCGAACTAATCTTCGATTCGATCAGCATCGCCCATCCGAGTTCTGAATATACACAGCCATCGGGAAGACCAATCCCATCCTCCGCATCCCCGGATACAGGTTTGCCCGGAATCTGTTGCTCAGTTATGTAGAGACGATTGGGATGGGGGATTTCATCGCATCCCGCCCACTTGAGAAATGGCTTGAGCAACGAGCGATCTGCATCGAGCGTACAAATCAGCGCGTGTGTAAGCCGGTTCTCGGGCTGTGTGTATTGATCAAAGACATTGCGCATTGGGGAAGTATAGGGAATGAATTTATTCAACATACCGATTCAGGCAACTGAATAGCAATAGGCGCTGGTATAAAAACATCAAATCCATGCTGTTCTTATCCATCCCTTTCCCAACCCAATACACTTTCCAAGGAATCTACATTTCGAGAGCTCTTAAGCAGGAAATTCATCGTGAGCACACAAGACAATGAAACGATCATTCTTACTCGCTCAGAGCTGTACGAACGTGTTTGGTCGACTGCAATGCGGAATCTAGCGCCTGATCTTGGCATCTCTGACGTTGGACTCAAGAAACTCTGCAAACGCTTCAGCATCCCAACTCCCCCGAAAGGCTACTGGGCCAAGRAGGAGCATGGGAAGAAAACTGACAAACCAAAGCTACCGACTTCATATAGACCTGCACATTTTGAGATCAAGTTTCATCCAAATGCGAGGAAAACACAATCTCGTTTGGATCAGACAAGCACGAGTACTGCTGTCCCAGACAAGTGCAGCGAGAAGAAGATTGTAGTTCCTGAACTGTTATCCGCCCCGCTACCAATCGTTGAGCGAACCAAGAACTCTCTGGAATCCGCCAAACTCGATGACGAAGGGCTTGTACAGCCCAGAGCAAAGAAAACGCTTGACATCATGGTCGCCCCGGAGAACATTGATCGTGCCTTACGCATTATGGATACCTTGCTTAAAGCCATTGAAGAGAGAGGATTGCCGTTCGAAATCGTTTCCCAGAATGAATCCTGGGTTTCAGCAACAAAGATAAATGACGAGCAGATTTGTTTCGGCATCTCTGAAATTGTTCTCCGCGAAGAACGCGAGCCCACTCCTCATGAAAAGGAGGAGATGAAGAGGTGGTCATGGCATCAGAATGACAAGTTCTACAGAAAGGTGCCCACCGGGCATCTTTGTTTGGCGATTCACTCTGGTCCATCCGATGGTCAACGACGTCGCTTCAGCGATACGCAACGAAGGAATTTAGAGAACCAACTCAATGGTTTCATCACTGCTATGTATCGCACTGCCGAAGGCATCAAGGTTGATAGGGCTCAACGAGAACAACGCCAACGCGAGTTGGAGGAGTCTGAGCGAAAACGCCATGAGTTTGAACGCCAACGCGTATCGAAGCTACAAGAGATCAAGGAAGAAGAACAGCGGATATCAGAACTGATGAGTAACTCCGAATCCTGGAACACAAGCCAATCGCTTCGACGCTACATTTGTGCTGTTAGCTGTTGGGCTTCTGAAGAGAATCCCAGTCACGATCAAGCAGGCCTAGACAACTGGCTTAAATGGGCGACAGATCAAGCTGATCGACTTGACCCGCTGAAGGAAAGCCCCACTTCCATAATAGATGAGAAGTCAAAATGGAGTAGATATTACTGAATTCAGTCCTGTCTCAGCATTTTTGCCCCTCAATAACACTTCTGTCTGCTGCCTACAAATCCATACTTTCCCCAGCTGTTTCCTCACAGTGGCTAGGCAAAACCGCATGAAGGCTGATCACAATGCCTCAASYWTMMSMMAMAAASYMRCCSRYSYWRWCWGACCCCTAACTCTTCGCACAAGCCTGACACCCTTCTGTCTCACGCAGTTGCATTTGACATTGTCAGGACTTTCAGGTACAATACTCGACATTGGAGATTTCAATGAGCGACGGACCACACAAGAGCCTGCCAATGAGAGCTGCCTGGAAACAGTTTGCGGAGCGTTTATGCAATGAAGCCTTTTCAGAAGAAGAAGTCCTATCCGCCTTGGCTAGCGCATTGATCAACGACGGGAATGCTGACAAACTTCCAAATACAATCGAATCTATCAGTGATATCTTGGCATCAAATGAAGGCGCACTGTTTAAGGACGACCTAGCTCAGTCCATTGACGACGAGCGGGTCAAGTATGCGGGACACCCGATGGCCATGCTATTCCTCGACCATGCAAAGCATGAGTTCACCCAAGCACAGTCAAATAGTGATGCAATAGAAAATGCAGTGGAAGCTTCGCTCAGAGAACGTGCGATCCGAGGTAACCGTCAAGTAGAAGAGCACTATGCTCGCGAGACATCAAATTATGACCCAGTGCATTTGCGAAGCCGCTTAGAGAGCAGCTATTCACGAACTGACTTCCATGAACTATCTAGAAATTTTTTGTCGCCAGCCGGCGATGGTGGAACACGACCTACCCTGAAGAGCGATGGCATAGATGACGGGGTCCTACTGTGAATTCGCAAGTGGAGAAAAACAAGCACCATCAAACCTGCAGTATTCATGTAGTTGAAAATACCGAGCAGTCGCTATCCGGCTGGACTTGCTGCAGGATTGGCGAACAAATTATCATCAACCCCTCTCGGCTAGCGACTTACTGTTTAGCAAAGTGGGATGCTCGCGTCTATGACGCCTTTGTTGTCGCAGCTGCCGTACAATATTGTGATCATATCAAAGCCCGCCCTTCTAGAGGATGGGGTAGACACTTTGAACTCCGCATTCCAGTGCACGATCCTGACCTCTGGAACAGCGCCGCGGTGTCGTCATCCATTCTAGATGCCCTGTGCTTCCTAACTGGTGACCAATGGGACTTGTCCTTTGTCGCCAGAAAAACCGAGGCCCCGAAACCTGAGAACTATATCATTCAAACTGAGTCAACAGTCATCATCCCATACAGCGATGGGCTTGATTCACACATCACGGCAAAACTAATAGAAGAGGAGCTTGGGGCATGGCCATTGCTTGTACGATTGGCATCGAAACAAAGCAAGGGAGTTCCTGCTGTATCTAGAACTGAACCGTTCGCAACCGTTCCGTACCAAGTAAAGTGCAAATCACGCGAATCCAGCGGCCGATCACGAGGCTTCAAGTTCGCCCTGCTAAGTGGTGTCGCAGCTTTCTTAACTGGCGCCCAAAGGATTGTACTTCCTGAGAGCGGCCAGGGCTCGCTAGCTCCGGCAATGCTCCCTGCAGGGCAGGCTTATGAAGATTACCGAAACCACCCGCTGTTTACTGTGCGTATGGAGAAGTTTCTCAAAGCATTATTTGGAGTAGAAGTTCGATACGAGTACCCACATATCTGGCAGACAAAGGGGCAAACCATCGCAAAGTACCGGGATATGTTTCCCGAATTAGATTCCTGGAAATATACCAGGTCATGTTGGCAACCGTCGCACCAGGTATCTGTAAATGGAGAAGTGCGACAATGCGGTATCTGCGCTGCATGCATCTTAAGGCGAATGAGCATTCATTCCGCAAAACTCGTAGAATCTAGCACGACTTACGTTTGGAATAACTTGAGTGCCCCTTCATTCGAGGAAGCCGCTGACCCTGATTATACGATCAAAAATCCACATGGTGTCATGCGAGATTATGCCATCGCAGCCGCTTTACATCATGATCATTTTGCTGAAATTTTGCAGACAGAGAGTTCACTTGTATCTGTTCAGCGTCACATTCACGATTTAAGCCAGTCCCTTGAGATTGATGTTTCTGAAGCCAAAGCAAAACTTCACCAACTAGTAGAACAACATCGAGCTGAGTGGCATGGCTATCTCGACTCCCTCGGTCCAAAGTCATTCATTGCACAACTCACTTCAAGAGCAAAGTAAATACTATGGGAAGCGCAAACATAAATTCGACAGAACTTGGCGAACGACTTCGCGTTACCCGCGAGTCACACGGCTTTACACAAGCAGCTATAGCTGGCCGCATGGAACTAGCACGCACTACACTCCTCGCCATCGAGAAAGGGACCAGACGCATTAAAAACGACGAGCTCCGAAGATTGGCATCTATTTATGAAACTTCAGTAAACGAGCTCTTGCGTCGCGAATCTGTGCATATCGATTTGGTCCCTCGCTTTAGATCTCTTCGCACTACTGAAGATTTGGCCACTACTAAAGCTGCTCAAACCTTGACAAATTTTGTGAGAGCAGAGGTCGAACTGGAAAGCTTACTCGGTATCGAAAGATCGCGAAACTACCCACCAGAGAGACCTTTGATGTTTGGCGATGTTCAATCTCAAGCTGAAAGCGATGCGATGGAACTACGACAATGGCTTGGGCTCGGCATGTCTAGAGCTGTTGATCTTGTCGCAATGCTAGAACTGGACATGGGAGTGAGGCTCTATATATGCCCTTTGGATTCAAAGATCTCTGGCCTGTTTGCTTTCGACGATTCGAGTGGAGCATGCATGCTATTGAATGCTAACCACCCGCCGGAACGCCGCCGACAGAGCATTGCTCATGAGCTAGGTCACTTTATTGCAACTAGGCGATCACCGGAAGTACTGCTTCTTGACAAAAATGAGCGATCACGCGAAGAGCGATACGCGAATGCGTTCGGCAGGACATTCCTGACACCAGCACGAGCAGTACAACAACAGTTTCAACGAATTACGGCTGGTTCATCGCGGCTAACTCGGCGCCATATCATTCTGCTTGCGTTTACATTTGGTGTATCTCGTGAAGCTATTGTTCGTCGGCTTGAAGAACTTGGACTAACCAAATCAGGTACATGGGACTGGTTCGAGTCAAATGGTGGCATTTCGAATGCTCAAGCCCGCCAAGTTCTCGACGGCATAGTCGATGTTGAACCGGAAACCAGATCATCAGTACCTTCTCAATCCATACGCTTGAACGCACTTGCAGCAGAAGCTTGGCGTCAGGGGCTCGCAAGTGAAGGGCAACTGGCGAGACTTCTTCGAGTCGACAGAATTACTTTTCGTGAAATGATCGACACTCTGGATATCGAGGGAGGGGTAGATGTTAGCCCAAAGTTTCCTAGATGATCCTGACAAAATGATTGTCGTCGATACAAGTGTTGTGATCAATCTGTGTTCTACGGGTGTTGCGCGGCAAATTATCAGTTCGATCCCATGCCGATTTGTGTTGGTACAAGAAGTGATGAATGAACTCAAATTTGGTCCGATGAAAGAACAACGAGGCTCGAAAATATATACGGAACTTGTCACACCAGACCAAATGAAAATTGCCACACTGAGCGAAGCTGGAATGGAACAGTTCATGGATTTGGTCGCCGGTCACACTTCCGATTCTTTAGACGATGGCGAGGCTGCAACAATCGCGCATGCTCTTGAGTGTAATGCTACGGCCATAATTGACGAACGCAAAGCAAATAGAATCTGCGCTGAGCGTTTTTCCTCTCTGCAAACCGCATGCACATTGGACCTTTTATCGCATCAATCAGTTCACGATACCCTGGGACCTTCAGGAATTGCTGATGCTACATACCACGCGTTACTCCATGGTCGAATGAGAGTCCCAAAGCATTTTTTGGATTGGGTTTTGACTCTCATTGGGCCCGAAAGAGCTGCTCAATGTACTTCATTACCCAAATCTGTCCGCGCCACATGCTAAAACGGCACACGCTGAATTGCTTGCAAACAACGAGTACCGCGGAGCGAATACACACTAGTGAGCTGCCCTCCAATAACTAGTCCATTTTTTATGCGAGTCATCTCGTAGTATTATCGCATGTGAATTGACTGGAATCTAACAGAAACCATTTCGGTACACACGGAGAGGAGGTCCCAAGCCGTCAATCCGAATCGACAGACAACAAGTTCAAGGTGATCTGAAACTCTTCCGACTGAACATCAACGTAAATGAGCATGGGAAAACCGTGTGAAAACTAAACAACTTGCATCAAACGTGCCGCACAAATTCGCCGGCCACCAACTATAAATACAGTTGGGGGGGCAAGTCAGCTGAAACAACCAAGACATGCTACACAAAACTCGTTGAATCTCTATTCAAAAGTCAAAGCGCACTAACCGACTAACGCACTACTTCCCCTACTCTTGAAAAACAGAAAGACTCACTTAGGCTGAGTATTTGAACCCTACGACTTACAGGAATCCAGATGTCAGTAACCAAGTCTACTGCTCTTCGGGGGCACCATCCAGATCTTGCGTCTGTGTTATGTCGATGACGGTGTTGTCCAGCACGAGGCGACCCAGTCCGGGCAACCACCGCTCCCGGTCCTCAAGGATATCTCGGGCCGYGGAAAACACGGTTGCACTATCGTCAGCGATAGCGGCAATCTCTGGGCTTATACCAAGTGCGACTGCAGCTCTCCTGTGCCGTACACCGCCGGCGGCAAGCACCCTCGCCGCCGACGTTGGAACACCGAACCGAAGGTGCTCGGGAAAGTCCATGACGGCTTGCGACAGTTCACGGTCGCTCGCCTGCAAGAGTTTGTTGAGCAAACCAACAGCTTGTTCGACCGCAACCTGAAGAACGTAGCTAATGACCTTGGCGTGAACCTCCAGCATCGTGTCGATTGGGATGTCTGCTCGTCGGGCAATTTCGACTAAAGGCTGGCCATTGATCCAAGCCTCCAAAATCTCGGCGAAGTCTGAGCGTGATGGAGGTTCGTCCCGGAACGCTATCTCAATAGCCTCCTTCATTTCGGGAAGGTCCCATGCCCACGTTAGCAGTGCCTGTGTCAGCTCAGGATCGGTTGCCACCTCAATGTCATCCCAGCGTTCTCTAATCGGCAATAGGTTTGACTCCACCGATTCCAGCATCCGCGCCCGTGTACCCGTTTCTTTTATCCAGCCGAGTCGCCCTGCTCCCTTGATTGCTGCCACTCTTTGAGCACGCAGCTCGAAAACCTGCTTCATGAGAGCAGCCGTGTCCGCCTCTGTCTGGCGCGCAGCAAACGTCTGACACGACAATTCACCGGCGATGCGTACTAGCTCGTCCTCCCCCATCTCCTCAGCGGCAAGGTCGATTAGCGTTGCATCGATACCGTCGATCAACGTGTGGAGTGCGGTCTCAGCCTCCAAGATATCATTGGTGAGAGCGATGCTTTGTTGGCTGAGCACGGTTTGTAAGCGTTCTAACAGTTTCAACAGTGCCCCGGAAACACGTTCTCCTGGCTGTTGCTGAGCAACAGGTTCCACTAACGGCCATTGCTTGGGATTAGCACAGATGACGAGTCCCTTGGTAGTTGCGCCAGCCCGCCCTGCACGCCCAACAAGATTCTTGATATCGCGGGTAAGCAGGTTCGTCATAGCCCCATCCGGACCGCGACGCCGTACCGAATACAAGACTAGAGTTCTGATCGGCAAGTTGACACCTTCAGCCAGCGTGCTCGTGCATATAGCCAGTTGAATGTCCTCATTGCGAATCATCGCCTCGACAATCTCCCGACTTTCCTGCGGGATGTCCCCGTGATGCAGCACAGCACCCGCTGCGAGTGTTCGAGTTCCGACCCAATCTGCACCGTACTCAAGAGTGAAGTACTCGACAGCAGCCTGAAGATTAGCGGCGTCGCCCACGAACTCAAAGGGTGCTGGCAAGGACAAGGATTTCGTCAGTTGCGAAAGCAGTTCCTCCGCGAGCCCTACAGCTCCCTGGCTACCCCGTTTATTTGCAGCGAACACGGCGACCGCACCCATCGACAACGCCTTTCGGGCAGTGGCGATAGCTTGAGTCTTTACAGAATTGAAAGCATACGTATTCATGCGGCCAGTAGAAGGATTGCGATAGAGGAAGTTGTCGCGACTGAGGAAGCCATCGATCGAGAATGTCGACGCCTCATGATGCGGGTGGAGCTGCAACGCAATGGTTGCATCGGCGTTCGTGCCGGTAACACGTAGCGTTCCAAATTCGGCGAGTGCTGGCCGATAATCACTGCGGACCACGGTTTCATCCGTGCCCCCCAGCCACGCATTGATCTCTTCGATGTTCGGGACGATTGCTGAAACGAAGACGAATTTGGGCGGCCCGCTCTCACGCGCTCTCATTCGAGCGAGCAGCAACTCAAGCCCTACACCACGGGCTTGGCCATCAAGGAGATGGCCCTCGTCGCAGATCACTAGGGAGACTCGGGAGTAGAAGTCCGGGTCCATGCTGAGGAGACCCGAGATCGCTTCTGGTGTTGCGATAATCGCTCGTGTGTCATCTAAGTCGCGTACTTCATCCCCTGTGGGCACAGTACCGCCATACGCGCAGCGAGCAGGCAAGCCCATCCTGCACAGACGTTTGACGAGACTTCCGCGCAGCTCTGCTGCGAGGGATCTATAGGGAACGAGCAGAATTGCGACGTCCTGAGGGTTCCGATTTAGATGATAGAATAGCAGCGTTTCCGACAGCGCTGTCTTGCCAGCGCCGGTAGGCATCTGGATAGAGAATGATGCCGCACCTCCGAGCAACCCGCTTCTAATGGCATCGATTTGAGACGGAAAAAAATCCCATACCGGCGGATCCCGATTGAGTAGCGACGAAACGAGCGGAGTCCAGAACTCGGCCTCGCCATCCGGCAGGACGGCGCGGATGTTGGCCGCTTTAAATTTCGAGAGTATGCGATGGAACAATCGCCAACCGACCCACTCATCGGGCCCCGTTTTCAACGCCAATGTTTCCATCTCCTCAGCCCGCTCAATCTGTTCCTGGATTACCTCTAAATTGCCTCTACTAACGGCATCAACGAGAGTACGAACCAGCACCGACTCAATCGTCGCTGGCCGCGAAAGTAGCTCAYAGCATGCTCGCTGAGTCTCTCCGAGGGAGGCCGGGTCAGCTGCTTTGAGCGTGAGGTATGCCGATGCTGAATAGCCCCCGAAGTAGAACGCTGCCGCTGCGAAGAGAGCAGCTTCTGGTGACAGGATCCCACCATAGGAAGGCTCCTGGTCCATCCCTATTGCACCGGCCTGAGCGATTGCGTTGCCTAATCGTGACCAGTCAGCTGAATCTGTGTACGGCTCACGGAGCCGGCCAAAGAGCTCTCCCACTAGCGAGATGTAGTAGTCGTCGCCCCGCGAACGCAGGTAACTCAACTGCAGGTGTGACTGCACGAGCCCGAATCGTTCGACGTGATGAAGGGCGTCTGCATCGTTCACCCACTTGCCAAGAGTCTCCCTCATGTGTCGCCCTCGGGTTCTGCGACGGTTGCGTGAACGGCATCAAAGACCGTTTCGTAACGATCCTTTAGGTTCGGAACGGCGATCACGATTACCGTATGATCCGATGGTTGCTCATCGGGCGCGTCCGCGAGCTCGCAGCCAATCAGGCTCTCGCATATAACCGCAACAGCATAAAAATTCTTCTTTGGCGTTGGATGGTCGGTGGCTTTGATAAACCGTTCGAGATGGGCAATTGTCGTGGTCCCAAGATCGTCGTAAAGCGCACGTTCTTTTAGCCACACCAACGTCTTCGCTAATCGACTTGTCCGGTCCTTCTCACAGTCAGTTATAGCTGAACTGATGGGTGTGGAAGCCCCGGGAGTGGACTTGGTCTTTACCTCGGAACACAGGATGCGGTCTTCGGCCGAGGATTCAGGCCAGTTCGGAAGTACAAAGTGAACAACATCCGAAAAGGGTGCTGGCTTTGTACGATCCTGCTTGAGTTGCCATTTTTTCGGGCCAATTAACTCGGCTTCTGACTCGACGGCCCCATGGTACAGGAAGACGAGAATCTCTCCGAAATCGCCGGCCATTATAGAGCCTCGGTCCGGCAACTTGGCGGCAACGAGCTCAGACTTCGGGCGGCCAGTGGCCTGAGCCCGATCGTCGAGCAAAGCATCGCCAATATAGCACCGGCGAACTGGCTCACCGAGAAGGTCAGCCCATGTTGCGGCGAGTTCATCGGATACACGGACCAGCACGAACGGCGTGTTTTGCTCGTCAGCAAACCACGGTGAGATAGTCTGAATATCGATGCCCAGATCTTGCAAGCCTCATCCTTCCTGTATTAGTGCGTCCCGGTTGTTAAATTTAGTCATTCAAACAACGGTTCAGATGATATGGTTTTAGCTGGCTTCTAGTTACTGTACCATATCCTTAGTTACTTCGAACTGGAGGAGCGAATAGCTGGGCACTATACGGCGGCTAACCGCCCTCCCTCGGCAGGATTTGCTCAGACCAGCAACTCCAATAGCGAGGGGATCATACCGTTACGCTTGACAAATGAACCTGCGAGCTGGATGAATCTACCTAGCCAGGCTACATTTTCCTCGTCGGTCCTTTACTCTCAAACAAAGTATACTAACTGGCTGCCCCCTACTGCACGGCTGCTTTAAAATCATACAATCATAATTTGTGAATCCTGCTCTTTCGCTTTTCCTGCTCTCACCGCCTCGTCGATTGCCTGCTTCGCGGCATCATTCACTTTGGAAGTCAGCTTTTGCCAACCAAAGATTCGAGCAACTTCTCGTTGAAGCTCATCGATAGGCAAGCCAAACTGCTCGTTGAGAATATGAACCACTGCATTCACACGTTCGACTAGGGGGATATGATCAATGTCCCGTCTAGTAATTGGATCATCAGTTGGTACGCGGAATTCAAAATAGCTCTCTAGCTGTAAAGAGGCTGCCCAAAGAGTGTCGCCTTCTCGTTTGATTGACCTTGATGAAAGCAATGCAGATTGGACACCAGAGTACCTCTTCTTGAAGCGATTGGTAATTCGCTTGACTCCAAACCACTCTGCTAGACGTCGCATTGCCAGCTCTTCAACAATTGGCCCCTCTTCTTGAATGATACGACTGAGTGCTGCAACAGCCTTTGATTTGGAACTTGGTTCAAAAATATCCAATCTTGCCAATCTCGGATCTGATGCGATTGCGATCCTGTATCGAAATAAGCCATCATCAGTATTTGAATGGCTGTTCGCTTCTTCTTGGACGACTCCAGAAGCATACAAGACTGACTCAGAATCATCCGGCAATGTTTCTGCGACAACGATCTCTGTTTCATTCATGAGATCTGAATCTGGCTGGATATCTGATGAATGAGTGCTCTCCGAAAGCTTTGGCTCTCTAGACACAATGCCAAGCTTGGCATCCTCCAATGCTTTTTCAATCTTGTCGATACATCGCTGTGGTTCAATCCACCAATCTGTTGACCAGATCCTTTCGATTCGCCAACCCAGCCCTTCCAGAACAGACTGACGGAGACGATCTCGATCTCGAGCAGTCTTGGCGCTGTGGTATGCCGCCCCATCGCACTCAATGCCCATGATGAAGCGGCCGGGGCGCTCGGGGTCACGAACGGCAAGATCAATCCTGTACCCCGCACTGCCTATTTGTGTATCAACTTCCCAACCACGATCAATGAGTGCTTTCCACACAGCTTGCTCAAAGTCAGAATCGAAGTCCCGGGAGCCACTTTCCTCTATTGCCTCTGCAATTGCCCTTGGCCCACGATCTGCATAATCGAGGAAAGTCTTAAAGTGCTTCACACCTACCGATTGAGTCCGCCGAAGATCAATCTGATCGGATAGGATCGATGTAAATACCATGAGCCGACACCGCGCACGGGTGACTGCGACATTTAGTCTGCGCTCACCACCATCTTTGTTGAGAGGTCCAAAGTTCATCGAAGGCTTGCCCGTTTGGTCTGGGCCATATCCGACTGAGAAAATGATTGTGTCGCGTTCGTCGCCCTGTACATTCTCAAGGTTCTTGATAAACACAGGCTCATGAACTTCGCTCGTGAAAAATGGTTCGATATCAGGATTCTCACGCCGTTTCTGATCGAGCAAATCCTCAATGAGTGATTGCTGGGCTTGGTTAAATGTCACAACCCCAATGGATTGCTCCTTATCTGGCCCCTTCAGCAAATCGACAACTTTGTTAACGACCTCTTCAGCTTCAATCTTGTTCGTTCGTGAACCACCCCGGTCATACACTCCATTTGGTACATGTTGGAGCGTTACACCAAGAGTATCGGAACGATCTGTTGGCGAAGGGAAAGTGAGAAGCTTGTTCTCGTAATAATGATGGTTTGAGAATGTGATCAGGCTCTCGTGCCGGCTACGGTAGTGCCAACGGAGACGCATACTTGGAATCCCAGAAGCGTTGCACTCCTTCAGAATTGATTCCATATCATCCATACCCATATCTTCAATATCTGCATCTTCATCACCATCAATGGTGCCAAAGAAGTTTGTTGGGGGCAGTTGCTTTGAGTCTCCCACAATAATGACATTTGTGCCGCGAGCGATTGCTCCAATCGAATCCCACACAGGTATCTGCGAAGCCTCATCAAATACAACCAAATCAAATGGCGGGAGGCTTGCATCAAGGTATTGGGCTATCGATAGGGGGCTCATAAGAAAACATGGCTTTAACCGGGGCAGCAAGTTGGGCATTGCTTCAATCAGTCTTCGGGTAGGGAGGTGACGGCGTTTTTTCTGAATCTCTCGTCGTAAAATACCCATTTCTGATTGCGCGGACACTCGTGAAGAGGAAGACGGTGCATTTGATTTTAGTTTTTCACCAACAACATACCTAGTTTGATTTATAATGGCCTTATCAAGCTGACGGAATCGATCAATGAGGTTAGAATGCGTTGTAGCGTTAAAATTACGGATCGAATCGATCTTGTCCGCGGTAGCAATGAACCATGCCTTGCCAAAAGTACGCTCAAACGTGTCGGAGATGCATGGACGTGCGATCTCCCCACTCTCGTACTGCTTTACCAAATCATCTAGACCCAGAGCAACAACTTGCTCTCGGGAACGCATCCAAGAACACCAGTTATTCAACTCAGAAGCCGATCCAAGCCATCTTTTTAGTGTGTCCTCAACCATTGGAAACCATCCGCCTTGATGGTTTCCAAACGCTTGTGCACTTGATGTGCTAAGAACTGTTTTTGTGTTCTTCCATGACGTGGTCCATTGGTTCCAAGCTTGTGCAACCGCTCTTCCTGATGACTGGAGAGTCCGAGTGATATCTTGATCAATGGCAACCTGAACAAAGTGTTTGACGAGCTTTTCGTTCAACGGATCTCTAGCCAACACATGAAGTGCTTTGGTGTATTGCTCACACCACTCAAGGAGCTTTAGGATTGATTCCCAATCAGCATTCCCATTATTCCAACGGTGCCCGATCAATGCTGCGACTTCATCCGACTGCTTAAGGTCTTCAGTGAACATCTTCTGCTCTCTGGCAGTCTCAAGATCATCTTTCAGTGTGTTTAAATCGGGCAAAGAAGCTGTTGCATATGGACGAATTTTCTTCTTCGCCAAGAAACCAAATATGAACTTCAATGGCCCTGGCATTGAGTTTGCGCGGCTTACTGTGTCTATATGTACAAGATGCTCAATGCCAAGGAACTCCTCACGATACCTTTCGAGAATGCGTGCCCTCTTCTGATCACGCAACTCGCCCTTCTTAACAGCATTACGAATCTGATCATGCCTTGCTCGTACCTCATGACCTACAAGTAGCTTCTGATTTGGTGATGGTGAAGTGAGCAATAAATTCGCAATCATCACTAGTGATTGAACACATTGCCCGCTGAGTGYGTCAACATTTTGGGATGAGCCTGATGCTTTTACAAAATCAACAAACTCTGTGTCCAACTTGTCTCGAGCGGATTGCGATGCTTCGATTGCATCCTTAGCTTGCGATGGAAGATTGAAACTCCATTGAGACTGCCCAATGCCGCGGAGTGGATGTAAATGCGGAGGATCAACCGATTGGCTTCTCTCATCCATGACAGCGATAGATTGTCGCCACAACTCAAGCTGCTCCTTCGTAGTGCCGCCCACATCACTCGAAGGCAACTTGATTGTGGCACCGTCACCAAGCTGGCTCAAACGGCCAAGAACTCTATAGAGACTCTCTCCCGTTCCTCGAGGCAGATGGAGTTCGTGTACATAGGTATTAAGATTTACGCGTGCAACCCCTAGTTCGTCACACATGGCGTACCAATCACTCTGATTTGGTGTGGCCTCCACATCCAGCCCTTCTTCGAGTTGCGCAAGGACTTCCTTCTTTGACCCTTTGGCGGAATGAAGCTCAAGACAGTATGGGCCAAGGCCATCGTCTTCTAAGCGTTTTCGAACAACCGAAAGGGCTGCCATTTTTTCTGCAACAAAGAGTACACGTTTGCCCCTCGCGAGTGAGTCTGCAATGATGTTGGCAATTGTTTGGCTCTTCCCTGTTCCAGGAGGCCCCTCGAGCACAAATGTTCGTTTCTCGGCAGCAGCCTGAACCGCTGCCAACTGCGTAGAATCGGCATCGCGTGTACAAAACAACTCACTTGGTTTGACCTTCGAATCCAGTTCCTCTGATTTTGGAAATGGTTCAGAATCGAATACACCACTTGATCGATTTACAAGGTGACCTACAAGCCGATTCTTCTTGAGCTGTTCAATATTCTCTTGTAGATCTCGCCACATTAAAAACTTGTTGAACGAAAMTAGGCCTAGATATGTGGATTCCTCAACCTCCCAGCGTGAAGATTCTCGGATTGCCGAGCGAAAATTGCGGAGTATAAGCGGAACATCGATTCCGCTTTCATCTTCTGGGAGATCTTCGAGCCCATCAGTATCAATCCCAAAGTCATTTCGAAGTTTCTGGAGTAGCGTTACATTTGGGCGTAATGGCTCATCACTCAGGCCTAGATCATACCGGTAGCCTGAGCCAGTTGCGTGTCGTGTTAAACGAACTGGAAGCAAAATGAGCGGCGCATAGCGTGGAGTATCAGAAGATTCTGTTTCATACCATTTGAGCATTCCAACCGCAAGGTGGAGAAGATTCGCGCCAGTCTCTTCGATACTTGTCTTAGCAGTACGATACAGTGTGAGCATTCGCTTTTGTGTCTCAGCTTTGGCAATATCAGTGTAGAGATGGCGGGAACCAAGTTCCTTCCTAAAAAACTCTGTGTCGCCATCAACCTTTGAGAATACGGAGAATCGTTTATCATCTGCTAGCATGTCCTCAAGCTGTGCAACATCAGGAACTACAAGCTGTATTGTTCGCCCGGTTTGTCGAAAATTAATGAGACGATTTCGAAGCGACAGATCCAACAATTTTGTTTGCCATCGCGCAATTCTACCAATATCCTTGCTATCTGCTTCAATATCGGCTTCATCTCGCCTAGCCTCAGCCCTTTCTGCAAGCACAACCCGATCAAGCTTTGTATCAGCGGCTACAGGAATCCCGTTGTCAGCAGGTACATTGAGGTCGAGGGTGGTAGTCTCTCCATCTACACGCAAAGGCAATGGCCGAACCCCATGTTTTCTGCATGTCTTGATATCAACTGCACAAAATACATTTCCCGGCGAGTCCATNTTWWTTTTTCGCAGCGTCTACAGCCATAGAAAAAGAGGGCGTTTGATGTGTGACTACAGTTGATTCCACCGGGACGATTTCACCAAGCTCGATCAGATTCCGAATTCGAGCAGGCTCATCGATAACCGTTTCAGGCAAATTCGCTTTGTGTGTCCAGATCGCGGGAATTGCATGCCCCTCAAGAAGCAATATAAGCGGGTGTAGACCACATTGCTCCCATAAGCCTGCGAGAAGGAAAGCGAGATCTAGACAAGTCCCAAACTCCTCTCGGCAAATACGATCTATCAGGCGAACTCGCTGCCCGTCTTGTTCAAAGCTTGCTGGTGGATTGATGTATCCAATGTTGCGTGCCGAGAGAGCGTTGAAACACGCCTCGGCAATCATTGCTGCTCGCTGACGGCTCTCCGACTGGTAGCCATCGAGTGCGTCCCGATCGCTCAAAGTACGAAGAGACTCACGAGCCGATTTGAGTAGATCGGCAACTAACGGATGGTTCGGTGTCACAAATGCTGCTGTGAGCTCCGGATAATGTCCGATTCCTGGCCATTGATCAAAGGGGAGTAAATCAACTTGAAATGTAGAGCTACAAGATTTCTCATCTGTTTCAACTAACACAAGGATGCTTGTTCGTTCTGCTTCGGTTCTGAACGCGAGTGATTTGGCACTCAACTTCAAGTCTTCAGGTTCAACCCGAAAAGTTGATCCAGACTCTACTCGAGAAATCTGTCTTGTCCAAGGTAGGCATTCATCATTCTCAAGAGACACGGTAACCGTGATATTTTCAATCAACGATTCTGAGGTGTTCGTGAGAATGACCGAATCAACAAGACGCACATGATTCTATTGCATCGCAAAATTGACACGATCGCTGTATTCAATCTTGATTTGAATACCATCTAATGTGTCCGCTAGCTCGTCATTTTGTTTATCATTCATGCCTGTTCCTCAGTCAAGCATATACGACAACTCCTAACCGATGAACTATTTCAGCAGAAGTATCCAATTCAGCTGCCTTTACGCATTCGTACTCCAATCTTGAATTCATTTTCTGCCTGTGGACAGAGGTCGCGCAACTCTCTTCGAAAATCCAGCTGAGACACATTTCTGAGTCTGCTTCAAAATCCGGGGCGGATTGCAAACTCCGACCCGCTAGTTATGTGATATTCAGCTCCTACGTGTGTGGCCAGCAGTTTGTGATGATCCCATATCATCGATTCTGGTTCACGGCATAGGCGTCATGTCCGTGCCAGAAATTTTAGAGCTAGTCGCGGATATTTACGAGTGAGCGGGCCTCGTCATGACCTACCTTCCAAATACACCCATTCTACGAGATGACTCGCATAATGAATGGACTAGTTCAATGGGGCTGGTCAGAGAGCTTATACTATCGGCATGCGCAGCGGCTAACAACTCTGCCGATTTGTTCTTCAGATAAGGCAAAGAGCATTTTTAGCAAGGACAAAATTGGTATGGCTAACGAGCAACAGATCATCCAACAGATTCGATTCGCCATCGAACAGTTGTCCGCTAGGAGTGGTCATCATGAATTCGAGAGTCTCTGCCGTCACATTGCTCGGCGCACAATCTGCACGAATATCCTTCCGGCCACCGGCCCAGTATCAGCTGGCGGTGATCAGGGACGAGATTTTGAGACATTTCGGACATACCTTCGGGATACAGACTTACGTGATTCCACATTCATAGGCATGGCTTCTGAAGGAGCCGTGACATTCGCATGCACTATACAGCGAAAGAACTTGGCTCAGAAGATCAAATCGGACGTTAAAACAATTCTTGGATCTGGAATTACACCTGACAGCATCTATATGTTTCTATCTCAGGGAATGCCAGTAGCTCGCCGACATGAACTCCAGACCTGGGCTTCCGATACACACCAAATGAAACTTGAAATCCTCGATGGCGAGGCGATTGCCGAGATCCTTTGCGACCCGGAACTGTTCTGGATCGCGGAACAATATTTGGCAGTGCCTACGGAGTTTCGGCCAAAACGGAATCCAGAGGCTATTAAGGATTGGTATCGAAACGCCCTCGATCGTTGGAGGGAATCAACGAGTTGCACTCTAAATCCAGCTAATTTTCACGAACTCGCATCGGCGGCAAGGCACGCGACATTTAGCAGTGAAGCACGAAGTGATGTACCGCTCTGGATCAATCGCTTGGAGCAGTTTCATTCCGAAGAAGCTCCCCATTTTCTGGCTGTCCGAGCTACCTACGAAATTGCAGTCGCCTCCTTGCGGGGCCTCGGAACATTGCACGGACGCGAAGATGAATTACGCGAATATTTTGAGGGAATCGAATCACTCGATACGCCAGCAGCATTGAAAGACGCAACTGTACTCCTCAGCTATTGCTACGGCGCTTTCATCCGGGATGCCGTTCAGTTATCGCTCGTTGAAATTCTTGATTTCCAGCAAACTCTCTTTAACAGGTTAGACGAACGATTAGATAAGGCAGAGACAGCCACTACACGGTGTGCGCTTCTAAACACAAAAGGATACGCTCACTTTTTTTCGTTTGCAGCTCCAGATACACATCAAGTGTTAGATGTTGAGGAATCCGTCGCATGCTGGAAGGAGATGCTGGGTCTGGTATCGGGTGCGCCCCTCTTCCCACTTGATCGGTTCGCTGATCACCTCACGGAAATCATCAATCTCGTGGGCGAATTTCCGGGATACTCGGAACTATCCCGATTGACTGATGAACTGCTGTCAGATCGATGCGGAGACTTTGTTGCCGCGGATAAGTGTCGTGACCGGGCACTCGTATTCTACGGGCAAAAACGTGTTCTTCGTGCTATTCAAGAGCTACATCAGGCCAAGATTGGGTGGTTCGCAGATGAAACGCTGCAAGGTTCAATATTAGCAATGCTTTTTCTTGGGGTGTGTTACAGAGAACTTGGCCTAGCCTTTGCTGCAAAGCAGTATGCTATGGCCGCGGCGTTCATTGCTGTTGATTCTAATCAGACCAAATTGAAGAGGCATGTACCGCAAGCATTACTGTCTGTTGCTGAATGTGACTACATGCAAGGTAATTGGCTTGATTTCGTGTCTCGAGTTTCGATCACGCTGTGGTCACATCATTTAGTTCCCAACCATGATGCCTCCGAAGAAGCGGAGGATGATGAGATTTATCGTGTGCTTTTCGGCACGGGTATCGTGCTCATGGTTAGCACGCGACTGGCTCCTGAGATAAACAAAATGCTTGAGGCCGAAGTCTGTAAGTGGGACATGGAGGATTACTTCAAGAAGGTTCGACCGATGGTTACGACGGCATGGGCAGACAAGTCCGACGATGAGCTATGGAACAGCCTTGAATCTAAACTGCAGGGACGCCCTTTCGGCGATGTCGGGACCACTCGGGAAACAATATGGAAGCAGTTAGGGGTGCGGTGGGAAGTCACATACACAAATGAGAGAGAGACGATTGCACGCGCCGAGGAGTTCATGGCTAGTGCCCAGATATTCATGGCAGAGTGGGCTGGGTTGGATCTCTGCTTCTTGCGAACGACGGTCAGAGTAACGATCGAGCTTGATGAGTTGGCATCCGAGTCGTCTCTGGAGCCCCAGTCGACCAACGATGGTCGTCTCTGGATTCTGAAAGTACCGAAGAAGTTTGAGGGGGAAGATCACGCTAATGCTCAGCAGATGGCCCTGTCACACGCCGTTGCAATTCTGTCTGATGTGTCGCTTTTGCCCCACGCGGAGTTTCTAAATCGAGTAGAAGAGAGGTTCCGTGATGGCGTGATGGGACGAGTGTTTTCCGCACGCTCGTATCATGAACTGTATCTAAATCTATCGCCAATGCCCAAAATTGAGTCCGAACGGCAGGGCATCGATGTGCCGGAAACCGAGCGAAATTTCAATCCGTCAGAACATGAAGATATGGGATGGTTTGACGGACCAGCACCGGGATACACGAAGGAGTTTGCTGAAGAGGGAATCAGGAACCGCTACGAACGTGGGATTCGAGCGGGGAGGCTCACAATTGCACGATTATGCAAAGACGATGAGTTCCGCGATGTCGTTCGCCGACTAAGGGATGAAGGGTGGCTCGATTGGCATTTGATTCTGGCAATCACCAACATCATTCTCAACTACCGGATCGGACAGCCAGGGTTTCGCAAGGGGAAATCCGCTGAGGAGATTCACCAAGAGTCGATGATCTCGCTCAATCGAGAAGAGTCGTACGATGACATTTGGATTCCAGGCAGCAAGTTCAGTGAAGAGGCGATGCGACTAGCATTACAGATTTCGTCAATCTCTACTCTCAAGAACGAGGGACTGGAATGCCGACAGCTGACGCCAGATCTACCGGCTATTGATGACTTTCTTCGCCACCGTATGGGATACTGGTCGGACGACGTGGAGCATGAACGCGTTTTCGATCCGGAATGATGGATGACTCATACAAACTAGCCCAATATCCCCACAAGCCAATTGTTTAGTAATTTTTCCGTAGATTGAGTATCTTCGATGATTTGACGAGAAAACAGCCTCGRCGCTTGAGATGGACCAAGCTGCTAGACTCATAATACTAATCTTGTTTCACTGAATTTCTTTATTTAACCAATCTGGAAGACAGAACAAATGGCAAGCAAATCGCAGGTTGGTGGAATGCTACTTGAAGAAGTTGTCCTATTCCTCTTGGAGGGGTCAGGCTACCGTACTGTACAATCTGTGCGGAATGACCCAACACTAACGATGGAGCGAGGCTCGCTTTGCGTAAAAGGGCGTGGCACCACACATCAGATCGACGCAATTGCAGACTACAGGTTTCCACCACCCTTCGGCCAACCGAATCGCTTGCTTGTAGAGGCAAAGCTACTTGACAAACCGGTCGGCATCGAAATCGTTCGTAACGCGCTGGGGGTGCATCGAGATGTNAGCGAATACTGGGTTGGCAGACGAGGCCACAATCACGGACACAGACCACGCCACCACTATCAATACGCGATTTTTTCAGCAACAAGCTTCTCAAGTTACGCTCAAAACTATGCATTCGCCCACGATATATTTCTGCTAACCTTAAATGATTCTCCTTTTCTGCAGCCTGTTGTTGCAGCTGTAGATGGAATTGCAGAACATATAGCCGATCGAATTAACGAAGACGAAAACCTGAGTCTTGGCGATGTTCGGAAAAATGTTCGACAAAGACTTGAAGGTAGGAACAATCTCAATGACACCCCCATTGATCTTGGCATGGATCAACTTATAGATGCATGCGCAGAAATAAGATTCGGTCTACTCGGCATGCTACAGGGGCGTTTGCCAATTCTTCTTGTGCCACACCCCGGGATTCACCCCGAAAACCTCAACTTGGTCGAAGAAGTTCACATCTTTTGGGACAATCGCGGTTGGTATATCCGCCGGAGGGATGGAACCGATCTGTTTTCCTTCTCGTTACCAAAGCGTCTGTTTGAACTCTACGCCGATGAGGGGACACTCGGTCCAATCCAAGCCCTGAATCTCAAGGGGGAAATGATGCGGAGTATTACAGCTTTTCAATATCTTCAGGGTGGAGAGTCGCGGATTATTGAACTCCGCCTAGACGAAATGTGGCTCAATGATGTTTTGGCTAGACTTCGCGATGCTACTTGAAAGTGAGAGACCCACTTTCCCGTGATAGGCATTTCAATCAACAGGGCAGATCATGCCTATTCCGTCCAAACTCGCTCTTCCATTTTGCACGCTTCGCAGCACCGGAAATACTTAATGCCCTCTTTCCGGATTTTCACTACCTTTCCATACGAACCCTTGGCGTTACACACCGTGCAAGTGGTTGGCATAGTCGTATTGGTATCGCAATCTTGGCACTTCCAGTAGTAACCGTACCTTCCAGAATGAGCGAACAACTGTGTACTCTGGCACGCCTTGCAACATGGTCTTGTAGCCAATTCGGGTGATTTGGCCGCTTGTGTTTTTATAGCAACAACTGGTTGCTGATAGACAACCTTGGGCTCCGCCACCGCTTCATGCGAACATAGAGGCGTGTGCGATTCACTGAGAAACTCCGCTACACAAACTGTTTCCTCAGATTGCATAACCCAAAGCCCATAGTCTCCGTCAATCTTTCCGAGCAACTTGCCGCTGGCTTGATGCTTCTGAAACTCTTCTCGGATCTTGTCTGCGGCAAGATCCGCTTTCGTGACAAAGGCGTGAAATGGCTTGACCGGCTCTTTCCATCCTTTGACTCGGCGTATCTTCCCACTGTCAGAAATCGCCACAATAATCTGAATTGGAATATTCAGAAATCCTCGCTGATCAGACCCCGCGATAACCTTGGCCAGAGCACGAAATCCCGGCCTAACTTTACCAAGAAGTTGCTCTCGATTCCTCTGAAGAAATACCCGTAGGAACTCCGCCTGGCGGCGAGCCTGTTGAATCGGTGAAGGAAAGCCTGACTCCCGACCTTTGTATCGCCGAGTCCATTCATCACCACCAGACCCATCGCCCCGAACACTCACTTCGTCATGGACTGACTTGCTCTCAATGATGAACATCCCACACCGGTGGACTACCAGATGGTCCATCTGGCAGACTCCCGGCGAGCCGTCGTGCTCTGGTTGCTCAGGATCTACGAGTCGAAGGTCGTTRAGAATGYACAYCGCGGARTCWTYTGCGAAAGCCCGATTTAAATAGAACGCCATCTGKCGYTCRGCTTCGAACCCSGCCTTTWRCTTTCGATCKGCTGGAGYYTTSRTTTGGTTAARCTGCTTCGTGATCATTCAATACTCAACCCTTGTGTACAATTAACTCATGGTATCAGTCAGTCCAGAACTCAAAAATACCCCTTGGATCTGTTTACTCTCACAAATCCTATGCACGCCGTCAATATCAATTGGCGATCATCATTGACTGAATACCTGATGCCGTTGAATGCATTGCACACAGATTCTCATCATCGCCACAACATGCGAATCGATATCATGTATAATCTGCTCAATGAGTGATGACATTATTCCACACAGCCACATCAAGAGCGGTATCTATGATGCCTTGCTTTCACAAGCACTCCAGTCGGACCTGGCCAATTCCTGTGACCCACGATTAATTGATCTCGCAGATGTTGACGCCGAGGATTCTCATTCAGCCATAGCCCAATATCTTGAGCGACTCTTCATTTCTTCGCTATCGACTCTCAGGGGGCGGGATTTAGCCGATCGGCAACGTCGATTGGTTGACCAACTGATAAAGACACTGGCAAATGAACTCGGGGAGGAYTGGTCAGAACGATTCMATCTTGCGAACCCGCTCCRGCGTCTWATMGCGGTACACTCGAGTGAAGAAGACAGGMTCRCYCAGCGACCKGATACTCCGCTTGCACGYTCGGCAYTRCTYACCGGCACYCGYCATGATCCRTCGCTCGTWTCRCAGCTYAAYAAGGAGTTCGCACAGGCKGATCGTGTYGATATYCTCTGYTCGTTTATCAAATGGAGCGGGACTCGATTGCTCATGGATTCGCTCAGGGAACTGACTTCGACTCCGCACCCTGATGGCCCAAGATTGCGGCTGATTACGACCAGCTACATGGGGGCAACGGATCCACGGGCCATTGAAGCGTTGCGTGAGCTGCCCAACACCGAGGTCAAGGTCTCATACGACACCAAGCGAACGCGGCTCCACGCAAAGGCGTACATAATCCATCGTGAAACAGGGTTTGGTAGTGGGTATATCGGTTCGGCGAATATCTCCAGGGCGGCGCTGTCAGAAGGGTTGGAGTGGACGAGCAAGGTCAGCCAGTATGAGTTGCCGCACATGTGGCAGAAGATCGTTGCGACGTTTGAGAGCTATTGGAACGATGACGAGTTCGAATCCTACGGCTGCGATGCGCTGCCCAGGTTTCAAGAAGCAATCCAACGGGAGCGAGAGCCCGCAGGAGTTGGCAGCTCAGACTTCCCGATGTTCGACCTTCGCCCGTATCCATTCCAGGAAGAAATCCTCGATGCAATAAGTGCTGAGCGAGAAGTTCAAGACAAACATCGGCACCTTGTAGTCGCTGCCACTGGTACGGGCAAGACCATGATCGCTGCGTTCGATTACCGTGCCTGGGCTGGTCATGAAAGGCCGACATTACTCTTCATTGCTCATCGCGAAGAGATACTGAGGCAGGCATTGGGCACATTCCGAGCGGTGCTCCGCGATCACAACTTTGGCGATCTCCTGGTTGGAGGCTCTGATCCAGCCCAATCCGATCATCTCTTCTGCTCATTTCAGAGCTACAACAGCCGAAAGATGAATGGATTCAATCCAAACAAGTTCGACTATATCGTGGTTGACGAGTTTCATCACGCAGCTGCTCCGAGCTACAAGCGATTGCTTGAACATGTTGAACCAGGAGTATTGCTGGGCTTGACCGCTACTCCCGAACGAAGTGACGGCTTGAATATTCTCGAATGGTTTGGAGGCGAACCAACCGCAGAGATTCGATTACCCGATGCGATCGACCGAAGGCTCCTGAGCCCCTTCCAATACTTTGGTGTGACTGACAGTGAAGATCTGAGCGGTGTCCGATGGCAGCGTGGCGGGTATAACGTAGAAGATCTCGATCGTGTGTATACCGGGAATGATGTTCGCGCGGGCCTCGTGATAGACAAAGTACGTGAGACATTGCTTGATCCGAATCAAACGAGAGGGCTGGCTTTTTGTGTCAGTGTTGCCCATGCCAACTTCATGGCRAGGTTCTTTGATGATCATGGGATTCCATCACTCGCTTTGTCTGCTGAGAGTTCGAAAGCAGATCGCCACACGGCCAAAGAACGTCTTGTTCGAAAAGAAATCAACTTCATCTTTGTTGTCGATCTCTACAATGAGGGAGTTGACATTCCAGAGATCGACACGGTCCTCTTTCTACGTCCCACAGAGAGCCTCACAGTCTATCTCCAGCAACTCGGACGTGGGCTTCGTTTGCATGACGACAAGGATTGCCTCACCGTCATCGATTTCATCGGCTCACCGCGCAAGGAGTTCCGCTTCGCAGCTAGATTCCGTGCTCTGAGCACCGACCCAACAGGCCGACTCGAACGGGAGATAGAGAATGGATTTCCACACTTGCCCGCCGGATGTTCGATTCAACTCGAAAGAGTGGCGCAGCAACGGATTCTGGAGAATGTGCGTCAGACGTTGATGCTKCGCCGTCCGCAGATGGTCAACGATTTGAGGGARCTAGGCCGCCATCTCGGAAAAGCACCGACAATCCAACAAGCCCTTGAATATCTTGATACCACGGTCGACGAAGTCTTCAAGCGTGGATTATGGTCCAAGCTTCTTTCCGATGCCGGCCTGCACAAGAACTTCAACTCCCCTGATGAAGATCAGCTTGCCAAAGGTATCCGACGCCTTGCTCACATTGATGATCCAAAGCAGATTCGCTTTCTTCTCGCACATCTGAGTGGAGAGACTTCAGTAGACCCGCTTGCCGAACGACGCCGAACAATGTTGCACGTCACAATTTGGGGCCGCGATGGGATCGGCATGACATTAGATCAGGCAGACGCTCGTTTGCATACGAATCCATCTGCCGTTGGCGACTTACGTAGCTTGCTCGAATACCGCTTGCGCCACACTCGCACACGCCCTACAGATTTACTGCCCGTCTTCGCGGGGCCCCTCGCAATGCACGCAAAGTACACCCGCGACGAAATTCTGGTTGGGCTCGGCCACTGGGATATGGATCGACGCCCAGATTTTCGCGAAGGCGTGCTGCACCTTGCCGACAAGAAGGTCGATGCTTTCTTCCCAACCCTCAATAAAACCGAGGGGCAATACTCACCAACTACTATGTACGAGGACTATGTCATCAGCGACAGCCTCTTTCATTGGCAGTCCCAAAGCACAACATCCGTCGAATCACCTACAGGAAAGCGGTACATCAATCACCGTGAGATGGGATATACGCCGCTCCTATTCGTGCGTGAGCATAAATCCAGCCCCGGCGGACTCGCATCGCCGTATTCATTCCTGGGACCCGCGAAGTACATTTCTCACGAGGGGAGCAGGCCAATGAGTATTGTTTGGCATATTGATTCACCTATGCCAAGCAGACTGCTTTGTAGAATTTCATGATTCAATACACCATAACGGCATTTTTACTCTGAACATGCCAGCCCCATCATCGCAAATCACGGGCAACCCGCACCTACGACCCCGAATACAAACACCATGGTTGCTCCCAATTGAATACAGAACTTGATTAACTCTTCCATTAGGACAACAGCTTGGCCATCGATCAAGAACAACGGCGCATATAAATTCTGACATTCTACAACCCTCCGTTCATGAAGAAAATCCGCATAGCATTTTTTCGTTGCCGTACTAGACTGTAAAATGCGCCCTGAAAGAGGCGGCAGGACATAATCCTCATGGTATGTAATTCACTGTCGTGTTAATAGATAGTGGCATAGCCAGGGATCACTGCGTATGATTGGGTTCTGGTCGGCTAGCAGTTTCTGTGTGGTGCCACTAGATTTAGAAATCACGTTCAATAATGATTTTGGTACGGAGAGTTATGTCACAGAAATTTTTTAATCGACCGATTTTGAACTCTCCGTACACCTGTCCAGCAAGGCATTGGGAACTTGATAGCAGTGGGCAGCCATCCACTTTGATCATTGAGAAGAGGCGAAGAGTTGATCTTGTTACCCCAATTCCTAAGCCAAAGAAGCAAAGAGGTGGGCAGAAGGAAATTGTATTTGATGAGGGGATGGGCTTATCAACAGAAGATCAACAGTACGATCCAACACCGATCATTAATGATGTTCGGAGACATATTGACTTATGGCGAGCAATTCCAAATCCAAAAGATTGGCGTGTGACCCCAGAGACAGCAAGGCTCCTTCAACATTGGCGTCACCATCAGTTCGCCGACATCAGACCGTTCTTCTGTCAAATCGAAGCTGTGGAAGTCGCTATCTGGTTGACTGAGGTAGCACCGAAAATGGGCAAAGAGTGCCGTAATTTACTTCAGCATCTTGAAGATGCAAATGAACAGGCAAACTCAGGACTATCACGGCTTGCTCTGAAACTCGCGACAGGTGCAGGGAAAACCACAGTAATGGCGATGCTCATTGCCTGGCAAACGGTTAATGCCGTTCGCCGTCCAAATAGTCGGAAGTTCACCCGTGGCTTTTTGCTTGTCGCCCCTGGAATCACCATCCGTGATCGTCTTCGTGTCCTCCAGCCGAATGATCCAGATAGCTACTACAAGAGTAGGGAGATTGTGCCAAGTGACATGTTGGGAGATTTGGATCGAGCCAAGATCGTGATTACAAACTATCACGCATTCAAACTTCGAGAGACAATGAATTTGTCGAAGGGTGGACGGCAGTTGCTTCAGGGGAGAGGCGAAGAGTTGTCAACAACTGAGACAGAAGGCCAAATGATTCAGCGGGTCATGCCCGATTTGATGGGAATGAAGAAAATTGTGGTGTTCAATGATGAAGCTCACCATTGTTATTCCGAAAAAACGGATAATGATGACGAAGGCGATCTAAAGGGTGATGAAAAGAAAGAAGCGGATCAAAATCGCGAAACTGCTCGGCTCTGGTTTAAGGGATTGCAGGCGATTGACCGTAAGTTGGGGATCAATCGTGTATTCGATCTTTCCGCAACTCCATTTTTTCTCAGTGGATCTGGTTACGCAGAGGGTACTTTGTTCCCATGGACGATGTGTGATTTTTCGCTAATGGATGCGATTGAGTGTGGAATCGTAAAGCTCCCACGAGTTCCTGTTGCAGACAATATTCCTGAAGGTGAGATGCCAATGTATCGCAACCTTTGGGAGCATATCCGTCCCCAAATGCCTAAGAAAGGGCGAGGGAGTGGTTCTACGCTCGACCCATTGAGCTTGCCGCCGCAGCTTCAAACGGCTCTCGAAGCTTTGTATGGTCACTACAAAGCGACTTACGATCTCTGGGAGAAAGCGAATGTCGGAGTGCCGCCGTGCTTTATCATCGTGTGCAACAACACTTCCGCATCGAAGCTCATTTATGAGTATGTGTCTGGGTTCTTCAGAGAAAACGATGATGAATCAAGCACACTTGAAAATGGTCGCTTAGAACTGTTTCGGAACTTTGATGAACATGGAAATGCACTTGCTCGTCCCAATACACTTTTAATTGACAGCAAGNAACTTGAGTCAGGCGACGCTCTGGATAAAAACTTCCGATCAATGGCATCAGATGAAATCGATCGCTTCCGGCGTGAAATAATTGAACGCACTGGCGATCGAACACAAGCAGAGAATATCTCTGACCAAGATCTGCTGCGTGAAGTCATGAATACTGTGGGTAAGAAAGGGCGATTAGGGGAATCGATTAGATGTGTCGTCTCTGTGTCCATGCTCACAGAAGGATGGGACGCAAACACTGTCACTCATGTCTTGGGCGTGAGAGCATTCTCAACACAGCTCCTCTGCGAGCAGGTCATTGGCCGAGCACTTCGTCGCCAATCATACGATTTGAATGAAGACGGATTGTTCAATGTCGAATACGCAGATATTCTCGGCATCCCATTCGATTTTACTGCCAAGCCTGTGATCGCTCCTCCGCAANCACCTCGCGAAACAATTCATGTGAAATCAATCAGTCCTGAGAGGGAAGCGTTAGAAATCACATTCCCGCGCGTGGCCGGGTATCGTGTTGAGCTACCGAGTGAACGGCTTACTGCTGTGTTTGATGAAAACTCAACTCTTGAGCTCACGCCAGAACTTGTCGGGGCGACGGAAACTGTAAATTCAGGGATAATTGGTGAGACAATCAATCTCAACTTGATCCACACCAATGACATGCGTCGGTCAACCATCCTCTTTCATCTTACGAAACGCTTGATTGAGACTAAGTGGCGTGATCCTGGAGAAGAGCCAAAACTTTATCTCTTCGGACCACTCAAACGAATTGCAAAGCAATGGCTCGATAACCATCYTGTCTGTAAAGGCGGAACTTATCCTGCACAGTTGTGCTATCAAACGCTAGCAGACTTGGCTTGCGAGCGGATTACAAAAGCGATCACAAAAAGCTTGATTGGTACGAGTCCAATCAAAGCCGTGCTTGATCCGTACAACCAGCTTGGCACGACGACTGATGTGAGCTTCTACACATCGAAGACTGAGCGATGGGAAACATCGCCGGATAAGTGCCATCTCAATTGGGTCATCCTCGATAGTGCTTGGGAAGCAGAGTTCTGTCGCGTAGCCGAGGCGCACCCGAAGGTGAAGGCCTATGTCAAGAACCACAACATCGGGCTCGAAGTGCCGTACCAGTTTGGGTCTGAATCTCGCAAGTATATTCCCGATTTCATCGTGCTCATTGATGATGGTCACGGCGAAGATGATCTACTGCATTTGATTGTTGAGATCAAAGGCTATCGGCGTGAAGACGCCAAAGAGAAGGCGAGCACGATGGAAACCTATTGGGTTCCAGGCGTGAACAACCACGAACGCTTTGGCCGCTGGGCATTTGCAGAGTTTACTGATGTGTATGAGATGCAAGACGACTTTGAATCAGAGGTAGAATCTAAATTTGATAAAATGATCAAGTCCGCGGTCGCCAATACCATTGAACAATGAGAGAGAGGGTTATTATGCTGACACAACTGACTCAGAAATCAGCCGTAAAAAAAGCGATGAATACAATGCAACGCCATTTTGCGATGGGTGCTGTTATTAAAAAATGTAATCTCGGGTCTCAAGCAGGTGCTGTTTCACATAATTTGATTGTGCGTGAAGACCTTGGGATTTGGAGAGCGAAGCATCAAGAAGGAGACAATCATTTCTGGTGTCCATTTGGCATACTGCCGTTAAGCGTCAAAGACAATCAGAATATGACGGTTCAGTTGAATCCGCCAATCGGACCGGAATCCAGAGCCACATCGACTCTTCTTGCAACGGATCAACAAGGCAAGTGTTTTGTTTGCCACACAGGTAGAATCGGTGGTGGCCGAGTAGGTGTTGGAAAGACAAAATTTCTTGAATGGTTTGGTCAACCGACAACCGAAATATTACGCCCAGGCAAAAAACCCGTAGAGGCTTTAGTGCTCGCTGAAATCGATAGTCCACGCCTGGGCGCATTGTTGGCACGCTATGTGAAATCGGTTGCTGATTTTAAAGAAGGCCACAAACCTGCAATTCCATTCGTGGGGTCGCCGCAGTCTAATAAATCGACATATGAGTTTTCAGGCACNAAAAACATACCGGCCAAGGATTCGTATGTGGCCCAATGTGATCATGGGCTCATCCATCGAGCACTACATGATCTCATCGCTAGATCAGGCAAGAAAGTCTGGCGTGACCAGCAGCGAGATCTGATGGTTGGTCCAAAGAAAACGCCTGAAGTTGAGTTTGAAATCAAACCATCGACAAACACTCAAAGCATTTACACCGCAATTGGGCAACTCAAACTTCATGGCGTGTATCTGCGACCAGAGCGAAGTGTGCTGGTTGTTCCGTCAGGCCTGAGTAAATCGGCAACAGCCAAGATATGCTCGCTTGGCATTGAAGTGCTCACATACAGCATGGATGATTCCAAGATCAAGTTCAACGGGCTYTCTCGTATCATTCCCGGAACTCGAAATACAATTTCACTGCATACACAAAGTTGATTCCCTCCTATGGCTAAGAAGACAAAGAAGAAATCCCGCAAGCAAGTCGAAACGCTCACGCATGATGAAGCGAAGCGGCCAAACATCCCGACGGCTGAGTTTCAGTCCGTGATGTCCAAGGATGATCAGACGCCGATTCAGGTGGCGTATGAGCGGCGGAATCGGGATTTGGATCCGCAGTTGGTGTGGCGGGGGAAGGATGAGCAGGATTGGTCGGATCTGGTAGTCAATGCGCCACCGTTGTTTATTCAGGAGAAGGTCCATCCCAAGGTGCTCATTGATGATCTGCTTCGCAGGACGCATAAGCAGGAGCAAGCCAAGGAAGAGGATATTGAACCGATGCTCTTTGCCGATCACTACGCCGACTTCAACGGCTTGCCCGATGACGATGCACGCACCGAGTTCTATCAGCACGACACCAACTGGACCAACCGCATGATCCTCGGCGACTCGCTCCAGGTTATGGCCTCACTTGCCGAACGAGAAGGGTTGCGTGGAAAGGTGCAGTGCATCTACATTGATCCACCCTACGGCATCAAGTTCAATTCCAATTTTCAGTGGTCAACCACGAGCCGGGATGTGAAAGATGGGAAAGCAGAGCACATTACTCGCGATGCTGAACAGGTTAAGGCATTTCGCGATACATGGCGWGATGGGATTCATTCTTACCTGACTTACTTGCGTGATCGACTAACCGTTAGCAGAGATTTATTGACTGAATCTGGCTCTGTATTTGTCCAAATTGGTGATGAAAATGTGCATCGTGTAAGAGCAATTCTTGACGAAGTATTTGGAGCGGACAACTTCATTCGAGAGATTTATGCTCAGAAGACAGGCGGATTGTCCCAAAGCTTCCTGCCAAGAACATGTGATATAATTTTATGGTATGCAAAAGGGCGACAGGCGGCGATGTCAAAATTTCGCCGGCTATATTTGGAACGGAATGCAGATCCCTCTGAATATCAATATTTAAGCACAGCCGATCTTGTTACTCGTTCCATTTCAAAAAATGAGAAATCAAGCCGCAATCCTCTCCCCGACGGTGCGAGAGTTTTTTCTACAACATCCTTGGAATCAGCAAATCCTTACAGCCCTTTTAGTTTCAATAGCAAGAGATATAACCAACGGTGGAAGACATCGAATCCGGATGGTTTAAATAGACTGGCTAAATCTTCAAGAATTAGTAATGCGGGAAAGACTCTCAGGTATGTTAGATATCATGATGATTATCCAGTAAAAGAGTTGCAGGATGTTTGGTCTGACACTATGGGTGAGAGAGATATGGTCTATGTAGTCCAGACAAACGAGAAGTTGGCGCAGAGATGTTTATTGAWGACAACAGATCCAGGTGATTTAGTTCTAGATCCAACATGCGGCTCAGGAACAATGGCATCTGTTTCAGAGCAATGGGGTCGTAGGTGGATTACAATCGACACATCTCGTGTCGCACTAGCATTAGCTCGTGCAAGAATCATGGGGACTCGATATTCTTACTACCTGCTCGCAGACAGCCGTGATGGCCAGTTGAAAGAAGCAGAGGTTGCTGGGATAACTGCTTCAAGTTCTGCTACCCACGGTGATGTGCGGCACGGTTTCGTTTATGAACGAGTTCCGCATATCACACTTAAATCCATTGCCAACAATACCGAGATCGATGTCATCTGGGACAAGTTCCAAGAGACACTCGAATCGCTCCGAGAACAACTCAACAAGGCCGTGAATCAGAAGTGGGAAGAATGGGAGATTCCACGCGAGACGGAAGACAAATGGTCGGACTCTTCCAAGAAGCTGCATACCCAATGGTGGGAGCAACGGATCGCTCGGCAGAAGGAGATCGATGCGTCCATCGCGGCCAAGGCAGATTATGAGTATCTCTATGACAAGCCGTACGAGGACAAGAAGAAGGTGCGTGTCGCCGGGCCGTTCACGGTCGAGAGTCTCTCGCCCCACCGCACGCTCGGCGTGGATGAAGATGACGAACTGATCGATCCCGCCAAGCAATCCCATCGTACCGACAGCGAAGTGGATTTCGGGCAGATGATCTTGGAGAACCTCAAGACCTCCGGCGTGCAGCAGGCCCACAAGGAAGGCCGCATCAAGTTCTCATCGCTCACCCCTTGGCCTGGGAGATAYATCTGTGCCGAGGGTCGGTACATGGAAGGCGACGACGARACCGGCACCGAAAAACGAGCCGGGCTCTTCATCGGCCCTGAGTTTGGAACGGTTTCAAGGCAGGATCTCGTCACCGCCGCGCGTGAAGCAGGTGATGCCGACTTCGATGTCCTGATCGCCTGTGCGTTCAACTACGAAGCCCACGCGACCGAGTTCAACAAGCTCGGGCGTATCCCTGTGCTCAAAGCACGGATAAACGCTGATCTGCATATGGCCGACGATCTCAAGAACACCGGCAAGGGCAACCTGTTCGTCATCTTCGGCGAGCCGGACATYGATATCCTCGATACCGAGGACGGCAAGATCCAAGTCAAGATCAACGGCGTCGATGTCTTCCACCCCCAAACCGGCGAAGTCCGCTCCGACAGCACCGACGGCATCGCGTGCTGGTTCATCGATACGGAATACAACGAAGAAAGCTTCTTCGTCCGCCACGCCTACTTCCTTGGCGCCAACGATCCATACAAGTCACTCAAAACCACCCTCAAATCCGAGATCAACGCGGACGCCTGGGCGACACTCAATAGTGATCTGTCGAGGCCATTCAGCAAGCCGGAGAATGGTCGGATTGCGGTGAAGGTGATAAATCATCTTGGTGATGAGGTGATGAAGGTGTTTCGGGTGGAATAGGAGCGAAAATGACTGCTGAAAGAAAGCTCAGTAAGAAGGCTATGACTGTCCTAGAGCTCATTGGAGAGGGGTACAGCTACAGCCAAATAGTAGATGCTCATTCGGAGATCACCTATCGTGATATTTTTCGTGCTGCAGAAGATGCGTTATCACTCATTGAATCATCGTTAGATTATCAAACTCGGATTGAAAAGATAAAAAGAGAATATCCCAATGCCTATGAAAAATGGTCCACTGAAGATGATGTCACACTGGCAGAGATGAGCAAAAACGGTATCGACATACTGACAATGGCTCGTCACTTCCGCCGGCAACCATCCGCACTTCGCTCTCGGATTGCAAAGCTTGGGCTCAATCAGAGGGATCAGTAAACAGATGGAATTTCGAATAGCAGATACATTTACCGATAGCCTATCGAAGCTCAATGGAAACGAGCAGAAGGCTGTCAAACAAACTGCGTTTGATCTTCAGATTGATCCATCAAGCCCAGGATTGAGCTTTCACAAACTCGATCGTGCTAAAGACAAGAACTTCTGGTCGATGCGGGTGAGTAGTGATATCCGGATCATTGTCCACAAAACGAGTAGCAGCCTCTTACTCTGCTATGTTGATCATCATGACAATGCGTATCTCTGGGCACAGCGCCGAAAAATTGAACGGCATCCCAAAACTGGCGCGGCTCAACTTGTGGAAGTGCGTGAGACCGTTCGTGAGATTGAAGTCCCGCGATATGTTGATGCTCCAGTTCCTGCAGCGACACCCGAAGCACCTATCAAACAGCCATTGTTCGAGTCCATGACTGAGGACGAATTGCTTGGGTATGGCATCCCACCAGAGTGGATCGATGAAGTTCTCCTGGTCACAGAAGACACGCTCTTCGATTTGACGGATCATCTACCTAGTGAAGCTGCAGAAGCACTCCTTGAGTTGGCTGTAGGCGGCTCACCAGCTCCTTCTGTTGAGACCACGGATGACACAGACCCATTTGCTCATCCAGATGCACAGCGCCGCTTCCGCTTGATGACGGATTCAGAGGAGTTGACTCGGGCTCTAGAGTATTCATGGGAAAAATGGACGGTCTTCCTCCATCCAGATCAACGAGGCATCGTAGAGCGAGATTTCGGAGGCCCCGCCCGCGTGTCTGGATCAGCAGGGACAGGAAAAACTGTCGTTGCCTTGCACCGGGCAGTGCACTTAGCGAAATCAAGCCCAGAGGCAGCGGTACTCCTGACTACATTCTCCATTACGCTGGCTAAGCATCTCCGACGAAAGATCAATAACTTGATTGGGGATGATAAAGCTCTTCAAGATCGCATTGTTGTTCGTGCGATTAATGAAGTCGGCATCGATATGTACGAATCAGAATTTGGAAAGCCACATATCCCGACTTCATCAATGATCCGCACGCTCATCAAGGATGCCTCGGAGGCTTCCGAATCTCATCGTTTCAGCATTCGATTCTTGGAGACAGAGTRGCATGATGTTGTTGATGCATGGCAGCTCGATACTTGGGAATCTTATCGAGATGTGGCACGCCTGGGCCGAAAAACAAGGTTGGGTCCTAAACAACGCGAACTTCTTTGGTCGATTTTCAAGCAAGTCAGAGAATCGTTGAAAGATCGAGGACTTGTGACAATCCCGTCAGTATTTGCAGTGATAACGAAACAAATTGAAAATGGAATTGAGAGAGTTGCGAAGTTCGTTGTTGTTGATGAAGCCCAAGATATCAGCGTGCCTCAACTCCGATTCCTGTCGGCGCTAGCAGGAATCAATGCGAACGGACTCTTCTTTGCCGGTGATTTAGGGCAACGAATCTTTCAAACTCCCTTCTCATGGCGTTCATTGGGCGTTGATATTCGAGGCCGGTCTAGCACATTACGAATTAACTATCGCACTTCACATCAGATTCGTCAGCAAGCAGATCGCCTGCTTCCAAATGAAATGGCAGATGTGGATGGAAACTCGGAAACCCGAAAAGGGACAGTCTCTGCATTCAATGGTCCCTGTGCGACGATTCAGGTTGCTCAATCCACAGAAGACGAAGCTGCATTCATTGCCGAATGGTTGGGAGCTCGTATTAACGAAGGCATGCTGCCGCATGAGATCGGCATTTTTGTTCGGTCCAATGATGAACTCCCAAGGGCGCACGCAGCCATTGCAAAGACAAATCTCAATTTCATTGAGCTCGACCACAACACTGAATCTGCTGTTGGATCAGCTTCGATCTGCCCTATGCATCTCGCCAAGGGCTTGGAGTTCAGGGCTGTAGTAGTCGCGGCATGCGATGACGAGGTCATTCCCCTTCAATCACGAATTGACGAAATCGTAGATGAGGCGGATCTTGATGATGTCTATGAGACTGAGCGACACTTGCTGTATGTAGCATGCACAAGAGCTAGAGATCACTTGTTGGTAATTGGGTCTGATCCTGCTTCAGAGTTCCTTGATGACCTACTCGATTTCTAGTTGAACATAGAATACATCCGTGAAAACTGCCCTAGATCACCTGTTACTGGTTTTTGCTTGCATGTGCAACCCTACCAAGCTGAGCACTTAACCGACTGCAAAGCGTGTGATTTCTACTAGATTTGTGGCTTCCTGCTAATCAACTCATGACCTGCCCCCAAATAGCTAGTCCATTTTTATGTGAGTGATTTCGTAGAATGGGTGTATTCTGAAGACCGATCACACATGCCGGTGAGCGGGAATTCTAGATGGTTCTCCGCAAGAAACTCTCAAGTACAAGCTACACCAAGACATCGAGCTATTCGATCAAGCATGTGGTTAAATCCGGGAATACTACTAGGCTTAAGTGTGAATTTGGCTTGTTTCAACACACTGGCAATCATCCACTTGACTTCTGCACCGCATTTATGTACATTTGATACATGAAGTCCCGACCCATGGTCGGAGTACAAATGCCGGACTCGGTCCAAATGGCATTTCGATATGCGGATGACGAAGGAATTTGAATCCGCCGCAGAACCTTTCGGTACTGCAAATTTATAGATACATCCTATTTCAATTTTGAGTTTGAGCTGGGCAACCGGTGCGTTTGGGACGTTTGGATACACCCAATCGAGTCGGATCAGATCAAACTGCAAGCACAAAATCTGCGCCCGCGGTGCAGATGGACTCAGGCGATCACAACATTGCCTGAGCAAGCGCTCTGAAAGGAGCACCCCATGATTGAAACTTTTAAAACTCAGTCAATCTCTGTCAGCCGTATTAATGCCGCCCCATACAATCCACGGAAGGACCTACACCCAGAGTCAAAGACGGCTCTGCAACTCCTCGCCAGCATGGAAAAGTTTGGCTGTGTAGAGCCCATGGTTTGGAACATCAAGACCGGAAACCTCGTCGGTGGTCACCAACGGCTCAAGATTCTGCTTAGCCAGGGGTTCAAGAAGATCCCCGTCACCGTAGTTGAACTCGAGTTGGAWGATGAGAAGAWGCTCAACMTYGCCCTCAAYAAGATTGRYGGCGAGTGGGAYAAYYCCTTGCTMWCRRAWMTYCTTRSYGARCTYACSKYYGATCAARRMTTCGATTCAACCCTYAYCGGMTTTGGKTCRAATGARATYGATCGGCTGCTTGAAGAGCATGCTCARGAAGATCTGATTGCCGTTGAGGAAGATGCGGAGCAGATCGATTCTGAAACCGATGTCCCGATTACTCGCCACGGCGAGATTATCGAACTCGGTCCACACCGAATCGCATGCGGAGATTGTACGGACTCATCGGTGCTTGTCGCACTCATGGGCGATGAGCATGCTCATCTGCTCAATACGGATCCGCCTTACAATGTCGATTACAACAGGGCCAATCGTCCGACTGCTCCGCAATCGAAGAAGTCATCACGAGCAATCATCAATGACAAGATGTCGCCCGAGCAGTACCGGATATTCACACAGCAATGGCTCGGAGAGATAAAGGATTATCTCAAGGCTGGTGCARGCTACTACATCTGGAACGGCCATGCCAACTTYGGRCACATGTCRGACWYACTCACCGAGCTCAARATGAARCCTCGRAATGTGATCACTTGGGCRAAGGAATCGTTGTCGCCKGGGTTCGGGCACTACARCCAGCAGACGGAGTTCTGCTTGTAYGGGTGGAAGAACGGMAAGAGCAAGCARTGGCAYGGGCCAAAGAAYGAGTCCACSCTCTGGTCGATCACGCGTGATCGKGGCAATCTGTATCGCCATCCGACACAGAAGGCGCTGCCGCTCGCGGAGCGGGCAATTCGAAACTCGTCTTCGCGTGGCAATCTGATCCTTGACCCGTTTCTTGGATCGGGGACGACATTGATCGCGGCGTCTCGGCTCGGACGCCGATGCTTCGGGATCGAACTCGATCCGCGATACTGCGATGTGATCGTKCGSCGATACATCGCAACCGTTGGTCGCTCGGCTGTGGATCAATCGATCCTTGATCGATGGGCTCCAGAGCAAATTTCAAAAGGAGATAATTCATGAGTAAGCCGTGTAAGAATGTTCCTCGGACAACCACACAGCTCTTGCGTGATCTCAAGGCTGGGAAGATCGTTGGCAAAGGAGTGCCTATTGAATCCCGGCGTGAGTGCGTGCAATGGCTTTCGCTCGAAGGCTTATCCAACGCTGAGATTGCAGATCTGTTTCAGATGTGTGAAAAAACAATCCGCCGTGATATCGCGGAACTCCGCAGAAAGAATGCAATCTATCCATCACAAACTCTAGCTGCCGAGATGCTCGGAGAGTATCAACTGCAAATACAGGCGTCAATCAAAAGGCTGCGTCGGGTGTGTCGGGATTCAAGGGCGAATCCCTCAGATCTAATCGCATCAGAGCGTGTAATTATGGACTCACTCGATCAGTTACTCCTCCGACTCCACAGCGTCGGACTAACCAATGGAATGGAATCCCCACAGAATGAATCTGCGGATCTTGCCGAACTCCTCCATGCGGCAACGGTGATTGGTACCGAACTTGGGGAGGACTCCGAGATGGGCATCCAAGTGATCGCCCTGCTGGAATCAATCCGAAGCTCGATCGACAAGGGGAATGCAGCATGATCAACACCAAACTGGGATCAAACACGACTCTCAGTGCGATCCGGCGCCAGACCGGCGCCGGATCACTTTGCGCGTTTATGAAAATGTACCTTCCCCACCGCGTCCCGCTGCCCTGGAGCAGGATGCACAAGGAGATGTCTACCGACTTTGATCAAATTGGTTCTGGCGAACCGCTACATCTTGTCTTGGCAGCACCCGATGGCTACGGAAAGACCACGATGACGACTTTCGGCTTAGTTTTGTGGGCGTTGGCGTACAAACGCTGTCGATGCATTGCGATTGGTTCGCACACTCGTACTGCGGCCGGCGAACTCTTGCGTTCGGTGGATCATGAACTCAGCACCAATAAGATGCTCTGCACCGACTTCTCGCACCTTGCCGATCTTCAACGGGGATCGGGTTCCAGCGGGTCACGAGCATCGCCGCCGCGAGACATCTATGTCCGGGGCGTCGCTCGGCTCACGACCTTCGGCCCAACATCGAGCTTGGGCGAGATCACCTTTGAAGGATCACCGCCAGACCTCATCATCCTTGACGGCTTTGAAGCAAGCCCGGAAGAAAGTGAAGGTCCTGATGGCAGAGATGGTAAGAGTGTCAAACTCGAAAGACATATCCACCGCGAAATCCTCTCACGATATACAGGCGCTTCGGTAATTGTCCTGGGCCCCCTCACCCACGCCAACAGCCTGATCGACCGGATACTGGATCCCTTTCAGTCCATGAGGTGGACGAAGCGATTTTATCAGGCAGTCGATTCGTATCCGGCCAAGTTTGATCTTTGGTTTTCTTGGGCCGAGCTCTGGCATAAAGATCCGGCTCAAGCGAAGCACTACTTAGATGAACATCGCGAGCAACTCCTCGATGGGGTGGAAGTGCTTTGGCCAGAGCACGAGTCGTTTGAGCAGATGATGTCCCTACGAGCACTCCACGGCTGGGAGTGGTTCGATCGCAATCGACAAGGTGCCCCACCCGGCGGATGCTGGCGGATATGTGACCCATTCAAAATAACGTTGTATCCCGGGGGTGATGGCACGGAGAAGCAATTCATCGTTGATCATGCTGGATACCGGAGGGAATGGAGTCAGCAAACTGGAGGTGAGGGTCGAACGGTCATGCTGACACGGGGGCTGGCCATGCTGGCACGGGAGGACGATTTACCGTCACAGGTCCGACCAGTGCCCATATCGCAGAATGTAGAAGATGGAGGAACCGCGTTCTGATTGCGATTCTCGCTTGACACCGGGGCACCCCGAGCCATTACTTCATGTGAGACGGTATTTGGTCGGGATTGCCCCGATTTGCCGATACTCAAGGAGAATTACCACWTACTGGGCCACGAGGCCCGACATCCCGTTGACGCGCGAGCGTCTTGCTGTTTCCGGAGAATCCGCCAACTTGGGCTTACGCCCTTGAACAGGAATTGCAGCACTGAGCCGCGCCCCCGCAAGGGGGCGCCGGCCATGTGTTGTTTTCTTGTGCCCCTTGGCGGGGGCCTCCGGAGTGACCTTGGTTCGGCGCCTCTCTTTATGCGCCGATTCCACAGCTTGCCTCCGCGACCAACACTGGAGGACACAGCATCATGCGCATTGAACCATTCAAACTCATCCTTATACTGACAATCGGGCTYCTCGCGTCATGYGGGCAACAGGAAGARCCASWCCATTCGAAACCMTCTCAGCCAAMRCCYRYGAARCTAGTCGCAGAACCGGAGCCTATAGATCAACCAGCTGACCCTGTAGAATCAGTTCCGCCGCAGCCCGAAACACCACCACTCATTATTGAACCTGAAGAACCCGAGCAACCCGAGTACGCATTCATCGGTCGACCAAAGCCTTTCCACTATTCAAACATTCGCCGATTTGRTATCCGCATCCGAGTYGAGCATGGTCACACGCGCCAAGAGATCGAGTCAATCCTTGAGCAAGCTGCTCGTGCTGCCAATGCATCAGTTCGTGGACACGCAATGGATGTGTTGGCCTTTGCGCCAGGTGATGACACTACCGGGATGGCAACCGTAGGCCGCGGCATGCTCGCACCGAACGGACGCTGGGCAGATGCAGATTCATCAGACCCCATCGCGTTCCGTGTTCTCTTTCTCAGCGATGTCTATTTCCAATCGGAAGCTGAAAAGGCACGCTGGCAACCGGGCGATCAGGTTGTTCTTCAAGATGATGATGGCGACCCCATCCGGCTCACCGACCGTTGGGGCAATTGGAGCCAAGCCCATGAAGTCGCCTCCGTCCCTCACGGTACTGAAGCCACCATCCTGCAGAAACACATTGAACCAATGGGCAAATCTGCATTGATTCGCTACAAAGTCGAAGCGGTGATCGACAGCAAAACCGTACGAGGCTGGGTTCATCGGGAAGCTGTCGAGGGATCGGCCACTCCCTGAAACTATCTGCAGATAGTCGCTCGAATAGCGAGATACCCGCTTGCTATCTCCCCGAGATGATGGCTATATGGGGTAAGCGGATTCCCCGCATTCATCACCCCGGCCACGCCCTGCAGCCAGCCCCGGATCCAACGCATCACACATCCTCTCGATGAGAGAAATGTCTGCATGCGCCGGGCCTAACCGCAAGGGTACATCAAGGAAGCCCGATGCCCATCGAACTACACACCCTGACCAATCTGACTCCAGCCCGGCTCCAACAGGAATGGGCAAATCTCGGCATCCGTGGCGATCCCCCGCACTTCAAGCAAGCTCTCGTCCGAGGCCTTTCGTGGCATCTCCAGAAGCAGGCCCATGGCGGGCTCGACGCCGACACACGCCGCCTGCTCAAAGCCGCGACCCGCAACGCTCCGACACCAGCATCCAAGCAAAGCGTCGCCGGACAGCGGAAGCAGCGGGACCCAATCAAACTTCCCGAGGGCACCACCCTCGTCCGAACATGGCGCGGGCACCACCACGAGGTCACGGTCCTCGAAGATRGCAAACGMTTCCGRTAYCGRGARAYCGARTWYGCMAGTYTGTCCGAGATCGCYCGRGARATMACSGGYGCYCGCTGGTCCGGSCCACGCTTCTTTGGCCTCAAGGTACTCAAGCAATCCTCATAAAAAAAAGAATCATCATGAAAACCACCCGCTGCGCAATCTACACCCGAAAGTCGAACGAAGAGGGACTCGACATGGCCTTCAACTCACTTGATGCGCAGCGCGAAGCCGGGCTCGATTACATCAAGAGCCAAAAGCATGAAGGCTGGATCGTCATCGAGAGCGAGTACAACGACGGCGGGTTTTCCGGCGGCAACATGAAACGACCAGGAATCCAGCAACTCCTCGACGACATTGACAGAGGACGGATCGATGTAGTCGTCGTCTACAAAGTCGATYGGCTGAGCCGATCACTGAGTGACTTCGCCAAGATGATGGAACTCTTTGATGAGAAGCAGGTCTCATTCGTGTCCGTTACCCAGCAGTTTAATACCACGACTTCGATGGGCCGACTCACACTCAACATGCTGCTGAGCTTTGCACAGTTTGAGCGCGAAGTTTCCGGCGAACGCATCCGTGACAAACTCGCGGCAACCAAGAAGAAGGGCTACTGGGTCGGCGGCCAACCACCGCTCGGCTACCGACTCCAACGAGAAGAGGAATCGAAGGGAATCTACATCATCCCTGAACAAGCCAAACTTATCCAATCCATCTTTGAACGATATATCAAGCATCCGTCACCGGTCGCTGTTGCAAACGAGCTCAACGACGCCGGGCACACCACAAAGAAGTGGACAAGCGCAAAGGGGCGAGACTATGGCGGTAGGCCGCTCACACAAAAATACATCCATGGCGTCCTGACGAACCAACTCTACATCGGCAAGATCACCCACACCCGAGGCGATCACACTGCGATCTATGACGGACTCCACGACCCCATCATCGATCAGTCCACATGGAATCAGGCCCAGAAGCTCATGAAGAAACAGGATCGCAAAGGCCTTCATCGGTGGACGCATCCGCACCTGCTCAAAGGCAAACTGCGAACAAGCGAAGGCTATGCCATGAGTCCAACTTCTACGCATCGCCCATTGACGAAGAGAGGCGAAACAAAGCAGAAACGACTCGTGCGATACTACATCAGCCAGAAAGCAATCAAGCACGGCTTCAAGAACTGCCCAATGAAAACAATCAATGCAACACATCTCGATGAACTCGTGCAAGGGATAGTCCTGAGCCACCTTGATCACTGCGAACTCGTACAGCAACCCACAGAAGTTCGGAACCAATGGATCCGCAAGGTCATTGATGAGGTCATACTCGCTCCAGACTCGATCACGATCAGCTTGATAACCGATCAAATCGAGCAACTCCGACAGCACGACTTCGGACCAACACCAACAAAGTCTTCGACGCATCCGATCTGCTTATACACACCAGATGTAGAAGATCGTGGTAAACTCATCCAACTGACACTCAAGATCCAGATCAAGAAACTCGATGGCCGACGATTGCTGCTGAGCCCTGATGGGCACGACCTGATCATTCCATCCACTCCCGAACCGAGACAGCACATCGTTGATGCGATTGGTCTGGCGTATCGTTGGCATGATGGGCTTATCAAATCCGAGTTGCAGATTCGTGAGTACGCAATCGAGCATCAACTCAATCGCACGCGCATCCTGAATCTGCTCCCGCTCACCCTGCTCAGCCCAAAGATACTTGGTAATGCACTCGCCGGAACACTCCCCAGCAGAATCACACTCGGCGATCTCCTCGCAGCATCGAAGCAACTCGATTGGGATCGCCAAGCTGCTGAACTTGGGATCAATGCAGCAATGAGCCAGTCCAGTACCGCGCAATCTGCCAGCTGATTCCCTGCTCGCTCCCAATTCACATTGCATGAGGACATCCCTAAAATCGCCCCGAGAGACACTCGCCTCATTCTGGGCAGACATTGGCTGATGTGATCAATACGGATAATCCCAGAGACGCACCAAACCGCCTGACACGCCTCAAAACGGCCGAAACGGCGTCTTTGTGGGGACGCCGTTTCGTATACCTATTCGAAAAACGGAGCAGGGGGGATTCGCCGCTTGGTGTTTTGAGATCATTGGTTTATGCTGGAAATCGGTGTTTCTGAATCAGAAAGCCATTTTCCCATTCCGAGTCTTTGCCAGTTTTTGCCGTTCTTTGCCATTCTTGAGACATCGATCTGGAACTCATTTTGGAACTCAGGTCGAGGCAGGATTTCTATGCCGCCGCACCAATGGGTTGACGGAAAGTTGAACACATCGAAGAAATCTCTCGATGTTTGGACGAGAACCAGTTTGTATATCGAGGTTCGATTGTGGCGAAACGCCAGAGAACGACATCAATAGTGCACAATCGATCGCCAGTAATGTTGGCGATAGCCTCACACATCGACTGTGGTGTCGAGTACCCTGCAGATTGAGCTATTCGGATAAGATGTCGATCAGGCTTGACAACATCCATTCCCAAATTCTTTGCCAAGTGATACCGGGTAACGGGACCGATATAAGGCAATCGTTGCAGCTCATCAACACCACCCAAAAGAAGTCTTGACTTCAAGGTCTCAATACCCAAATCAGCTACCTGCAATGCCACACTACTGATAGCTTGTATTTTTTTACGATGGTTAAAAAATGATAAGGCACGCTTTACACACTGCTCTTCGTCCTTCACGATTTTCTTAGCAGAATGCCATCCTAAGAAGGCATTGGATATCCCATCAAATTTTGCACGCACAACAGTTTCACGCATACCAGCAGACAGAATAACCCAAGCAGTTTCACGAAGAAATTCTGATTCCGAAAATTCTTCAAAGTTCTGATTATCCTGCCAATCTATCTCTTCACCAAATCCATCTGAAATCACCCGACTGTGTGCCTCGAGGTAGGCATCAACCAACTCGTATGTCGAGATTTGTTCTACAGACCTTGATTTATTTTTTTGTCTCATTGTCGGATGACTCTCGGATTGTCTTGATTGCTGCACATGTATCCCTCCATCGACAAGCTAGCCGAAGTATCATGATCGGGCATCCTGAGTGTTTATCTTTCAATTTACTGATTTCAACTTTCCGAAGGTATCTGGATTTCAGTTTGTTAAACTTCCGGTCGGGTATGCGTACGCAAACATCGCATATTCGCGCGTACTCACATGAAAGTTGGCGAGAATCTGATTCGGACCAAGCCCCTTCCTCCGATCTGCGTTCTCGAAACTCAAGTACAAGAGCTGTCCACCTATCTGCCGCTTGACCATGCTTAGCGGACTCGCCGCGAGGATTCAATAACAGCAGGACTAGAGAACCTGCAAACGCGAGAACTGACAACATTCCAATGATAAGACGACCATTTCCTGGGTCAGCAAAGAAAAACAAATAGAGATCATCGTTTGCAAAAGTTGTTGCGGAGGCGATTGCAGCAAAGACCATAAAAAATATTTCTAGCGAAAGCCCAACTCTAGCGAAATGATCCCGTAAGTCGCAATGCATTGCAAGTGTCTGCTTAGCTACTCGGTATCTCCGAGAGATTTCCTTCTCTGAGATGCTTGATTTGTCAGTCACTGAACATCGCCTTCCATTGACTAAGAGTGCTTGCAGCTTCTAACCTTCGTTTTATTCCAGCCAGACCTTGAGCCATGATTCTACGGCTTTGATCATTCGCTGCACCTAAGTACTCATCAGCATTTTTTGATTGACCTGATATGTCCTTGATTGGCCGCAATACCCTATTTGAAGCATGACCAACTAGATGAATCAAAACCTCTTTGGTGGTTGTTGGTCCTGAGTAGGACTTAGACGCATCTACAGCAAGAGCTTCTATGTGGTAGCTCTTGAGTTGTTTTTGCTGCGGCATATCTGCATTTATAGATTTTAAGAGTTTGATTGCTGGGACTAATGAGTTGTTCATTTTCTTATTCGCATTGGTGAGAGCAGATTGAAATTTTTTGGGATTGACTTCCACCCAATCACTATGATCTCCCAATCCAATCTTTATCTTGTTTCCCATTTGTATCGCTGGAATCAACTGAATTTCCATCCCGTCTCGATACTCAATAGTAACGGCCATATCCCCGACCTGAACTGCCTTGACATCACTCCGGTCTAATTTTTTATCGAGCTCCGAATAAAACTCATCTCTCACTTCATCAGGAGATTTGTCCTTGAGATCTTCACGATCAAGAACAACCACAGCATCCACATCACTTAAGCCATCAACAGCTGTGTGCTTTGCGACAGATCCACCTAGAAGCATCTTGTCAATCTCCACAGAATCACCCAATGAATCGACAAGCGCATCTAATCGATCATTAACAAGTTTGGGGTCTCGGCTGTTTAGCACAGCAAGCAACTCTCCAAGGTATTGATTGACTTCAGTGTTGAGCCTCTCATTCTCCTTTGCCCTTTGCTGATCCAGCTCCCTTTCGGCTTCCGGGCTGATGCTTCTGTATCCATATCCACTTCCACTACCTCCCATTTTGAGCCTCCTTAATCTCTGGAATCTCAGTAAGCATAGTTTTGTACGCCAGACTCAACCGATCGCTGATCGATTTGTCGAACATAGAAAAATCTTTACCGCCGCCATCCACCCATTCTCGGAGTGAACCGGAGAGTTTGTCCAAGATGTAGATATTTTTCATCGATATAATTTGTCTGCAGACTTCCCAATTTGTCTTGATACCGTGATCCTCTGAGAAAATCTGAAAGCATTCTCGGTTCACAGCTACACCATTCATGTAAGCATACCTCAGCCAAGATATCCCATCAAAAATTTGTGCCCCAGCAAAGAAATACAACGGTGTCATAGCCGGATCCAATCCGCCCCAAATATGAATGGGGATATGATTCATGTTTGCATCATCCAACGCAACACGCAACTGCGCTATTCTCTTTAGACGGTCAAGATGATTCAGACCAATATCCTTCTCGGTNATACCGATGATCTGAAATCCGCTCATCCTTTTTATTTCATTCTTTGACAGACTTCCCGGTTCTACCAAGCCACCCTTTTCCCAAGGCTTAATTATAAAACTATGCAGGCATTCTGGGACTATCTGAAACACCCCGCGGGCTGATTTGATCTGATCGCTCAGTGGCTTACCCTTGGTTTTCTGGTCGAAGTTGGCGACAGCAAAGGATCGTAATCCGGGATCGACATTTACTGCTTTGAGAATCCGTTTGTACTGCGAAATTCCAAAGCCTTTACGGGGTTCATAATCAGGTGATTTAGGTTCTGACGAATCAAACTCCGCCGTGAGTTCATACCCGCCACTGTCTAGAAATATAAGTGGAACCTGTTGCAACCAATCTAGCGGGGATCCTGACATCCCTTTGGCTCCAGCAAAATGATCGAAGTGTAAATCGTATGCACTCACCAAAACAGAACTCTTTGGCGAACGGGAAAACTCGTGAAGGTCTGCAGTTGCAYATGACCTTAAATGCGACTTATTCTTCCGTGTGCACTTGTGGAACCCGAATCCTTTGCTTGAAAACGACGGAATAAGGATTGGCAGATCAAGTGGATTTCCATCAGGGAGTGTCAATGTTGTTTTACGAGCGAGCATCTATGTCCTTCCGATCGAGACAAGATAGGCAAGAGCCACAAGGAGGCACACACCCAGCTTCACAGCTATATGTTTTTTCCAATGGCAATCCTTGTTTTATAGCATATGCGACGATATCTTCTTTCTGCATCTGCAAAAATGGTGTTAAAATATCGACCGGTGTGCCTTGGAAAGAAAGCATTTTTTTACTGTGCTTGATGAAATTGGGGCTGCAATCCAAATACTCAGTGCCAGCATGAATACCTATCGCAACTGCGTTTGTCGACGATGGTCGCTGCATTGCAGCATAGCATAAAAGAAAAGCATTCCTGGCCGGAATTTCACCTGTCACTGTCTGTCGTAGTGAGCTTGCAGTCAATGTCAACAATTGAATACTTAAATGCGCCGCTGCCATATTTGCCGATTTTCTCTCCTGCTCTGCGCCTAGTTGTCCATAGTCGATGAAAACTCCACACACAGATCGATCCATGCTGCAATAGAACTCCGCACACGCAAATGAATCGATACCTCCACTAAGAAGCACCGCAATATCCGGTTCACTGCTATTTCTTACGAGTGATGACACACTACCATCCATTTCCATTCTGRATTCAAAGCGGGTCTACTCGCCGTGACATAAGTCTACTTGATTCTACTATATCAAGCCTGGTCAAGCATCCAGATATCTAATCCACTCGGCAATTTTCATGATCAACTGTCACTTTTCTGCTCATTAAAAATGAATACACTGTCATCTAAAAATTTCTCCCTCCCTGTCAACACCCTCTGTACTCCTATGTGTTGGTGATTGATCTTCATGGTTATCCCTTGCCGGGATGCTCGCTGGTTTCAAGCGGCCGTCGGCTTCGATCACTCATAAATGAGTTCTTCTGCAGCCGATCCCACACTTGTGAGTGTGCGGCTGTTCGCTTGATCCCCGCTGCGCGTACCGGCTGATCAGGGCCATGATCAACACAAACAACAAGGAGTACGAGAATATGTCTACAAACAAAAAACCATTCGACAAAGTCCAGCTTGGATCCATTCACGCCGCGATTTGGCAAAACACCAATACTGAGGGTCGTCACTACTACAGCGTCACTTTCGAGAAACGCTACCGTGATGCACAAGGCAACTGGCAATCCACCACCTCGTATCAGCGAGATGACATGCTGGTACTGGCCAAGGTGACCGATCGGGTCTATGACCTCATCCAATCAGCACAGTCGCAAGACCGTGTCCAGGCACCGGTCAACAACACCGCTCAAGTGCAACAACGCACCGCCGCAGTACGATGACCACCGCGAGTCGCATCGGGACACTTCCCGATGCGGCCTCGAAGGTCGAGTCCGCCCGAGAGGCCGTTTCAAACGCTGTCGATACACTGATCCAGCAGCTTGAATCAGGCAAGAGTGAACAACTACTTTCCTACCTGAGCACGGTCGCCAAGTTCCACAAGTACAGCTTTGGCAATGTCATGCTCATCATGGGGCAGTGTCCTGATGCCAGCCGTGTGGCTGGATTTCGCACATGGAAGACGATGGATCGGAATGTCAAACGCGGTGAGAAGGGCATTGTCATCATCGCACCGATGATCTTCAAGGATAAGGATGCGAAGAAGAAGCCAAGACAGTTGGAAGAAGACAAACCAATCGTGCGATTCCGTGCGGTGTATGTGTTCGATGTCTCGCAGACTGAGGGCGAGCCGTTGCCTGAACCTGATCGGATTGATGGTGATCCGGGTTTGCACCTTGCCAAACTTGAATCTGCCATTGAATCAGAGGGCATAACACTTCACACAGTGGAATCACTCAATGGTGCCGATGGCACTTCATCGGGCGGCACCATCAAGGTGGTCGATTCGTTATCCGATGCCGAGCGATTCTCGGTGTTGGTGCATGAGTGGGCACATGAGTTGCTCCATCAGGGCAAGCATGTYGACAAGACTGCACGACCATCAAAGGTTGTCCGTGAGACCGAAGCCGAGGCGGTGGCCTTTGTGGTGTCGCACTCGGTGGGCCTCGATACCAAGTCTGCATCGTCGGACTACATCCAACTCTACGACGGCAACAAGGAAACCCTGGTGGCCTCACTGGATCGTATCCAGAAGACCGCCTGCACCATCATCGAAGCGATCAATGACCACGACGGCAACGATGGGCCAAGCCCGAGCCGAAATGACAACACGCCGAAGCCTCCGATACCACCTGTTGCCAATGAAGTTCAAGATGCTAAGCCGGAAATTGAAGTGCATGAGCTTGAACTAAGCCGGTTCGCACCGGGCGAGTTTTGCTACCAGAAAGAAAGAACCGTCGGGGAAGGAGATATTGTCTCATCGTACAGTGCCGACAAGATCGCCTTCACCAACTCCGTGCGGAATCCGTTTACATGGAAAGGCCAACAGTGGATCATGACTGGCGGCAAAGGAAGCAGCATTCAAGCCTACCGRCTGGTACATCCAGATGCTTTCCTACGCACGGCAACCACCTACGAAAAGAGGACTCGCGATGATGGTGGAGAAGCTGCCCGCCATGATCCCAACGGATTCTATGACGGCATGACGGTGACTCGCGGTAAGAAGACCTACATACTCTGTGGCCCACCCGTCAAACTCACGCCAGGCAAAGCCGTACAAACTTCTCTGTTTGAGATCGCCCAGCAGCACACACGGTGACCGTGCAATGACCGGAAGCATCTACGCGTGTGGAACAGTATATAGCACGGAGATACAAAGACCTGCCAGTTCTCATCAGTGCTCTTGGTACACCCTCATTCCTGCAGTGATTAATCAATCATGAACCCTAACCGAATCCCGTTGGCTCCCAAGCGGCCGTCGGCTTCCGTGGCTTCGCTTCGCTCGCCGTGTGCAGCCGATCTCCCTGCAGGCAGGGCGGCTATCGCTTGGTCACTGCACGCGACCCGATTTGATCGGGATCATAATCAATCACAACAGAAAGAAGGAATAYWTATATGACTACGAAACATAAATCTYTACCATCACTACCSRAGGGCATCGAACCMMTACCACAARATGAACTMGATTCTKTGAACGCAGACTCYGGRWTTCARAAYRWKGCTTACTCRGCWTATCTCACGGACTACGGCTCCACGAYACCRGACATCGGATGCGATCTGTACCAACGRCTTGTAAACCCCGAYGGYTCRSAGGGCGAGATGCTGRYCRGTYATGTTGGCCTTTRTGAAGTCGARCARCTGATCRCACTGCTCCAAGYCGTAAGAACAGARATGCAAGGRRGTGTGTCATGAGCAATGACCTTCCAAATRACTGCGAACAAGAKGACCTGATCGTTGGCCAGGCCATCGTCAAAATCAGCCCGATCACGGAGGCGGAGATGAAGATTGAGTGCTTGGCTTGGCGTGATTTATGCCAAGCGTTTCCTTCAAGAAGTGGTGTTGATCCTGATCTGGCCCTGCCATCGGGCCTGGTCGGATCAAGGGGCCGTCGACTTCCGCGGCTCCGTCCCACTCGCCTTGTGCAGCCGATCCCCGTGCAAGCACGGYAGCTAATCCTTTGACACGCCCAAATAACTCGCTGGCTCATTGGGCCATGATCAACAACCACAGAAGGAGAACACCATGACAACGAATACCCCACTATCCAACCAAGTTAAAATCCTGGACGAATCCGATTCCCCATTTGGATTAGAGTGTTATCGAACAGAACGATTTGCTCTTGTTGTACAGGAACCCGAAATGGACGGCTCCTTCCCCCATGAGCTTTATCAGGATCATTGGAATCACGAACATCAAGAGTATGAGCTTGAGCCACTGAAAAGCTTCGACCACGATGACATTGATTCACTCATCCTGCTGCTAACTACATGCCGTGATGAATGGTTGAAACATGCCCCGAATGAAGAATCTTCAGAGACTACGAACACAGACGAACCAGAACCGTTCTAGCACTCAGCCATCAAATCTAAAAGCTGCTTAGGTCACTGACCCACCGAAGCCCGCCCATCAACGGCTGGGGCGACGGGGGGTCGCGAGCATCGCACAACTGACTGGGGACATGGTGTTTCCATAGTCCCCAAGCTCTGTCCCCATCATGTACCCGTACTCTCTAAATCGTTTCTGAGAATAATCGATCTTTCAACCGTTCAGCCATCCATTACCCATGCCCATACCTGTCGTCTATACGCCCATTACGCAGAATCAGAGCAAACCCACAGGACTATCAATAGTAAATCAGACATCTTCCCTAAGCGGGGTTAGGGGGCTGGTGTTGCCATCCCAAATCGCTAACCGAGGTTGGCGGAATATGTCTGCTATTCAGTATCGGCTCAAACCAGATTTGGTGTCCACTCACACTGTTCTGGCAAGCCAAGGATCACAACCCATTTCATTTATTATGGAAAACTCTTCTGAAATAGCAATCTCTTGCTGTCAGAAAGTGTGCTATATATTCCTGACGATGAATCAGCCCACTGACACAACACAGACCCAGATCAGACGCCGCATCCACCGCCAGTTCGGAGGTGATGGTGCCATAGTCACCCCCAAGGATTTCTTAGACCTCATGAGCCGCGATGCCGTAGATCAAGCCCTCACTCGGCTGGTTCAGAAAGGGGTCATAGACCGTGGTTGCGGACTCTATCACATGCCCCACGGCTGGGAATCACTGTCCCGCCATACCCGGACTAAGTAGTGGATGCCATATCTCGTCAAACCCGCAGCCCCGTGGTTCCATCGCTCGCTACCACCGCAAACAAAATGGGGATCTCTACTCAGATTCCTACCAAACCGGTATATCTCACCGCCGGACGAAGTCGGGACATTAAAGTTGGCGGCCAGATTTATCGCCTCAAGCGAGTGGCCCCAAGCAACCTTCCATATACCGACACATTGGTCGGGACAAGCATTTCAAGCCATCAAAGCCGCTGAGCCAGACCCTGATCTGAAATCCATTGCCGTCATCAAGGATTTGCTCACCTCAAAGCAACGCAAAGACCTGACCAAGCGTGCCCGCTACGCATCGGCATGGGTGGCCAAGACAGCACGGCTAATTGCAGAGACTCAAGAAAACAACACCCCACTGAACCTTACCCAGTAGATAGGCGATTTGTTAGCACAACTGTAAAATACGCGCTGAAATACAATCATAAATAAATGAGATGCATTTACTAGGCGCCAACTATTTTTGGCAGCCCAAATATTCCAGAAGCCAATCCACCGGATCAACATCACCTGTGTTTCACCAACGATATAACTCGACAAGATTGCGACGACTTGCTCTTCCCAACTCTAACCTGTTCATAATGTCATTAGTCATTGTGAATCGGCGCCATAAAACTTCTTGTTTTACTGATACAAATGAACATAAATGAGGGCTCAAGCGTAGAATGCAAAAGGCCTGATTCCAAGTCGGGGCTAGACCGCAGGTATGGCAAAGGAGGCAAATTATGAAAGATGTAGAAGTACAAGTAAGAGCCAAAAAAATTGCAACGGATGCCAAAGATGTCCGCGAGCAGACACGCGATTTGGTCATGGATGTGATCCGTCATAGCGGAGATACGCTGGGACAGTTTCCAAAGGCGGTCAATCGAGTGGTTGACGGTGCCCGCGAAGGGCTTGATTCCGTTGTCGAAGATCGCCAAGCCGATGTGCTTCGTGATGTGATGGACGGCGTGAGCGACGGGCTCTCCAAAGGGGCCAACGCTGTGAAGTACACATTCGAAGAGGCAAATAAGCGCGGTCAAGATTTCGCAAAGGATGAAATCGTCGGCACACTCAAAGACCTGCGGGCTTTGGAGTCACTCTTCGTGGATCGGATGGGACAACTCGTCAAATCGAGCGTGAAACTTCCCATCGAGCAATCAAAGGACTTGCTTAGTCATGCTCAAAACGCAGCGAAGGGCATTCGTCCGGCTGTTGGCTCGGCAATCGAAGCTGCAGAAAAGAACCCGGTTGGGTTGACCAAAGAAACCGCTTCAGTTGCGGTTGACGCAACTCGTCGGGTCACCGGCTCACTGTTCCAGGCGGTTGCGGGGGTTATCGATGGTGTTGGAGATGCCATTGGTGGCAAGTCCGATTCCGACAAATAATCGTTGCTCTGAGTAGTATGCGGTGTGCTAGCGTTTCTTGCCCATGGTAATAGTCCAGAGGGCAAGAACGCAGGCCGCTGCATATCCCAAGCCTGCACCGATAGCGAGCAATATTTGGTGATTATCACCGACTTTGTAAGCAAGCATTAGCATGGACGACGACATCAGGAGCGCAGCAAAGATCAATGCCCGTGAGATGTTTCGGCTCGCATGCTCAACGGAGCGGGTGACATCTTGAAGCCCTCGGTGCTCTAGATTGAGAGTGATTTTTTGGCGTCTGATTGCAGTGAGCAGCATCTTGGTTTCGCGGGGAAGTGTCTCACTCATTTCCATGTAGGCGAGCATGGTATTCTGGAAGCGAGACCTGATGGCTCGGTAGCTGTACCGCCTGCGAACAAGACGCTCGATGCTCGGAGTTGCCTCGGCAACCACATCAAACTCAGGGCATAGTGCCTCGCCTACCCCTTCAATAGTTGTGATGGCTTTGATGAGGAATACGATATCTGCCGGGCAATGCAGTTTATTGCGTTGGAGTTTTTCAAAGAACTCGGATAGCAATAGGCCCATCTTGAGTGTTTTGAAGTTGCTGTTTTGAAAGTGGCTAATGAACTCCCAAACATCTGATCTGAATGCTCGATCAGATGAAATCATAGGGTCTGAGTAGGTCATTGCAATCATCACATCGATCACCTTGTCTAGGTCAGCGGACACAGTCCCTTGAACGATATCGGCAAGTTGTTCAGCAGCAGCGGGTTCTATACTGCCCGTCATGCCACAATCAATAAAGCACAATTTTCCAGCAATTCCCGCTTCATCACGCAGCACAAAGATATTTCCCGGGTGTGGGTCAGCGTGAAAGAAACCGAGTTCGAGGCATTGACGGAACACCGCATGGGTACCATTGCGAACAATCCTCTCACGTTCTTCCAAGGTGAAATCGCTTGGTTTGCTCTTTGAGAGCAGGACGCCCTTGACCTGTTCGATGCAGAGAACGTTTTTTGTGGTGGCTTCCCAGTAGATTAGGGGAAATGTGATGTTTGGATCATTCTCGAAATCCGCTCGCATTCGATCGGTTGATCGACCTTCGAGTGTGTAGTCTGTTTCGCGAGTGACTTCTCTCCGAAACTGTTCGACAGTATCGAGAGGGTCAAATCCAATATTGTTGGTATGTTTATTGATGAGCTGCGCGAGCAGTTCCATTATTTCTAGATCGGCATCAAGAATCTTACGAATTCCAGGCCTGAGCACTTTGAGAACAACTTCCGTGCCGTCGTTGAGTCGAGCACAATGAACCTGTGCCAACGAAGCCGCTGCGAGTGGTTCTGGGTCGATGAACTCAAAGAACTCGTCAGCGATTTCACCGAGTTCATCATGGATAATTGCGATGATCTGTTCGCCCGGAACAGCGGTAACATCATCTTGAAGTTTCGTAAACTCATTGGCCCACTCACGAGGTATTAGATCCGGTCTTGTTGCAAGGATCTGCCCAAGCTTGATGAAGGTTGGTCCAAGTTCTTCCATCGCGTTGCGAATACGCACCGAGCGGGGGAGGCGTGAGAGTTTAAGATCGGGCTTGGCAAGACGGAGCTTTCGTCTGCCATCGAGTACGACCTTGTCGAGCCCCGTCCCTTGGATCACATCGCCAAACCCGTACCGGATGAGCACATTGATCACATCAGTAGCCCTGCGGATATTCCGAATTGTTTGTGGTATATTTTTGATTCAATATCCTAGGGCAAGTGAACTGTGCATCTGTTTCGACAACTCACATCATAAGATCGGTGGCTTGAATGATGTCTGGTTGTATTTTTGTATTCATTCTCGAGAAGTTAGTCAGTTGTCTTTGAATGGGCAAAGAACTCGGCAACACGCTGGATGATCACAAAGAACAAGGGCACGAAGAAGATAGCAAGGAAAGTAGCAGCCAGCATGCCACCCACAACACCGGTCCCGATAGATCTTCGCCCGGCCGCACCGGCACCCGATGCAAGAGCAAGCGGGACGACGCCCAAGATAAAAGCGAGCGAGGTCATAATAATGGGACGAAACCGGAGCTTGGCAGCTTCAACAGCCGACTCAGCGATCCCGTACCCTTGGCGTCTGAGCACTACACAGAACTCGACAATCAGAATGGCATTCTTTGCAGACAAACCAACAAGTGTGAGTAAACCAATCTGGAAGTAGATGTCCTGCGAATATCCACGGAGCCAGACAGCGATGAGCGCTCCGAGCACAGCCATGGGGATAGAGATGATGACCGCGAGGGGGAGTGACCAGCGTTCGTATTGTGCCGCGAGCACAAGGAAGACGACAAGCAGGCCAAAGGCGAGCACCATCGGTGCCTGATTACCCGCTTTGATTTCTTGGTAGGATGCACCGCTCCAATCGATCCCGTATCCCGCCGGGAGGGATTCGGAAGCGACTTGTCGGATGGCATCGAGGGCTTGGCCGCTGCTTGTCCCGATTGGTGGGGCGCCGGTGATCTCGATCGCCGGGTACCCGTTATATCTACTAAAAATATTGGGCCCAACACGGAACTGCATATCGACCAATCCCGCGAGCGGGGTCATCTCGCCGCGGGTGTTTCGGACATAGATATTGTTAATATCATCGGGCGAGTTTCTGAACTCCGGTTCAGCCTGGAGTTGTACTCGCCAGATGCGTCCGAACTTGGTGAAGTCATTGATGTACAACGAGCCGAAGTATGCTTGCATTGGTTCAAAGACATCCGCGAGATCCACGCCCATGATCTGGGCCTTCTCTCGGTTGAGTTCGACATAGACCTGCGGGAGCGACATCCGGAGCGATGCATTGAGTTCGGTAATATCTGGGTGCTCGCCCGCGGCTGCCAAGAACAGTTTGCCGACTTCTGCGAGCTCTTCGATAGACCCTCCGCCTCGCTGCTGGAGTTCTATTGTAAACCCGGAACGCTGTCCGAGCCCCTGGATCGCGGGTGGGTTGAGCGCAAAGACGAGCCCTTCTTCGACCAAGCCAGTGAGTTGCCTGCTCTCGGCGATCACATCGTCAACACTGATCCCCATCTCTGCTCGTTCTTCAAATGATTTAAGAGGCACAAACATGATCGCCATGTTTGTGCTTGTTGTGCCACCATTGAGCAGGTCGTAACCGCCGAGCGAAATAACATGCTCGACCGCTTCGTTTTTTAGAAAAAATGCTTCGGCTTGCTCAACCACTTTCTGTGTTTGATCCAATGAGGAACCATCGGGGAGCATCACAATGGCGATGAGATACCCCTGGTCTTCTTGAGGGATAAAGCCGCTTGGAACAGACTGGGAGAGTCTGAGTGTTGCGAAACACAGCACGCCAAAGATCAAGATTGTGAATACCGATGCACGGATCGCGAGGCTGACACCTTGGGCGTATCCGCGTGTGATCCAATCAAAGAAGGTGTTGAATCCACGGAAGATAAAGTTCTTTCGACCATGGTCTGGTTTGAGGAGTAATCGGCACAATGCCGGGCTGAGTGTCAGCGCGACGAGCCCGGAGATTGCGACGGAGATCGCGATGGTCACCGCGAACTGCTTGTACATCTGCCCGGTAAACCCATCAAGGAACGCTACAGGAACAAATACGGCGGTGAGCACAAGCACCACGGCGATGATCGGGCCGGTGACCTGTTCCATTGCCTTGACCGTTGCTTCATGGACGGACATACCCTTGTTTTCTGACATGATGCGTTCGACATTCTCAACCACAATAATTGCATCATCAACCACGATCCCGATCGCGAGGACAAGACCGAAGAGGGTGAGTGTATTGATCGAAAATCCGAGCGCGAGCATGCCTGCGAATGAGCCAATGATCGCGACGGGGACAGCCAAGAGCGGGATAAGCGTTGCTCGCCATGATTGAAGGAAGAGATACACAATGATGAGCACAAGCCCGACAGCGATGAGCAAGGTGTGCACGACTTCTTCGATCGAAGCACTCACAAACTTGGTGATGTCGTACGGGATCCCCCATGTGATCCCTTCGGGGAAGCTGGGCTGGGCAAGGGCGAGTTCGGCACGCAAAGCCTTCATGGTCTGGAGTGCGTTGGCACCGCTCTGGAGCGAGACAAGCATCGTGGCAGTCGGCTTGCCGTCGATTCGGCCAAAGAGGGAGTATCCCTGCGAGCCGAGTTCAACGCGGGCAACATCCTTGAGCCGGACCATCGCACCGTTTGGCAGGGCGCGGAGAATGATATTTTCGTAATCAGAAACTTCTTGTAGGCGTCCGCGTGTAAGCACAGGGAGGGTCAAAAGAACTTCGCCTTCGGTTGGTCTTGCTCCAACTGTTCCCGCTGGGAATACGGCGTTCTGATCGCGAAGCTTTGCGGTCACATCCGAAATCGTCATGCCCTTGAGCACAAGCTGATCGGGATTGATCCAGATTCTCATCGAGTAATCTTTGTTGCCGAAGGTTGTGGCGTCGCCAATTCCGGGCACGCGGCGGATGCGATCGAGCAAGTTGATCGTTGCGTAGTTGCTCAAGAACAGATCGTCGTACGATCCGTCCTTTGATTCAAGCGAGACCACGCCCAAGATGCTGCTCGATACCTTGCGTACCGAAATTCCTTGACGAACAACCTCGGCCGGGAGTTTGGTCTCGGCGATCGAGAGCCGGTTCTGAACCTCGATCGCGGCCATATCTTGGTCCGCACCAATCTTGAAGGTGACTGTGATTTTGCACTGCCCGGTGTTCGAAGATTGGCTCTGGAAGTAGATGAGGTCTTTGGCACCGCTGAGCTCTTGCTCAATCGGAGCCGCTACCGATTCAGCAACGGTCTGCGCATCCGCCCCCGGATAGTTGGCGTTGATCTCGATCGTTGGTGGAACGATCTCTGGGAACTGCGCGACAGGCAGGGCAAAGATCGAAACCGTTCCCGCAATGATAATCAAGAGCGAGAGGACGATCGAAAAAACAGGGCGATCAATAAAGAATCGAGAAATCATGATTCAGATCCTTCGCTGGTGTGGGCGTCTTCGGTAGTGTTTGGATTTGGAGTAGCCGGTACGATCTGTACAGGCATGCCCGGGCGGATCATCAGGAGTCGGCTGATGACTACGCGGTCGCCATCAACAAGCCCGGATTCGATGATCCAGTCGCTTGCGCCCGACCAATCGCCCAGGGTGACAGGGCGGACCTCGATCATGTTCTCGGCGTTGACTACATAGACGCTCATCCCGGTTGGATTGTGAACCACGGCATTCTGTGGCACCTGGATGACCCCTACGCGAGCGATGCCGAGCAAGTTCACATGCACAAACTGCCCGGGCTTGATCGAGCGATCAGGATTTGGGATCAATGCTCGGATGATTGAAGTGCCAGTGGTTTCGTCGATATCAATACCGACATAGTCGATATGACCACGGTGGGCGTAGGTGGTTCCGTCGGAGAGGGTGAGTTCAACTTCCATCTCTTCAACCGCTGGCGAGATGAGTTGGCCGGCGGTAACCTGGCGGTTCCAGTGCAAGATTTCTTGCTCGGTGACCGAGAACCGGACTTCGATAGGATCCACCTGCTGGATTACCGCAACGAGCCCATCGTCGCCCGAATCGACATAGCTCCCGGTCTCTTTGAGTGCTTCGCCGATCATTCCAGAAATAGGTGCTTCGATCCGGGTGTACTCTAGATTCAATAGCGCCGACTCGATCTCTGCTTCGGCCATCGCCATGTCGGCATCAGCGACACCGAGTTGTTGTTGCCATTCTTCGAGCTCGCCTTGGGTTGCCGATTGTCGACCGGTGAGTTCGGTGTATCTTTTTACTTGTTGCTGTGCGCGTGCATGGATGGCAACGGCGCTCTGTAGGTGTGCCTTAGCTCGTGCGAGATCGGTTTCAAATGGACGGGGATCGATTTGGAAGAGTTGTTGCCCTTGGTTGACTCGTGTTCCTTCGTCAAAGGTGTGCGTTGAAAGGTAGCCTTCAACTCGGGCGCGGATCTCGACTATTTGTGAGCCGGTGGTTCTTCCAAGGAACCGAGGGTGCAACGGCAAGGTTTGTTCTTTGACCGTCACCACACTAACAGGGAGTGCTTGCTGAGGCTGGGCTGATGGCTCAAACTTGGGATCGCTGTCATGGTTTGTCCAGAAGAAATATCCCACTCCAAGCACGATCAGGATCACCATGACCATCAATCCGCGTCGGACGATATGGCCAAGTATTTCATTGGTTTTGCGTTCTTCAGTCTTGCTTTGGTCATTCATGACTCATTCTCCGGCTTCGTTATTGGCTGGTCGTCTTGTGGGATATCGAGAGCGTTGTGTTCATCAAAGGAACCACCTAAGGCGCGATACAGGGCGAGCCGTTGTCGGAGCCGGTCCGTTTGAACTTGTAAAAGATCAATCCGGCTTAAAAAATCTTGGCGACGGATGGTCATCAGGTCAACGATCGACAAGATCCCCGCTGCATACCGGTTCTCTCCGATACGACTCGCGTTCTTGAGATGCTCACTCCCGAGTTGGAGTTGGATCTCGCGTTCTTTCAGGTACTGTTCACTGGACAGCGAGTTCTCAACCTCACGGAATGCGTTGATCGCGGTGCGCACATAGATGGCAAGTGCTTGTTCTTGCTGAGCGTTTGCGATTTCGACCTGTGCATCAAGTCGCCCGCCATTGAAAATTGGGGCGAGCAGATTTGCACCGATCGACCAGATCTCATCGGTTGGGTCCAGAGCCGCACCGATCGAGCCGGTGAGCATTAGGCTTGGGAGCTTTGCAGCTTTGGCGGATTCGGTCCAATAGAACGCAGAAGCGACCATCCGATCCGCAGCAACAATGTCTGGTCGTCGTTCGAGCAGTTGAGACGGAACACCAAGAGTGATTTTGCCGGGAAACGAAGGCAAAACGCTTGCGATCTCAAGTTCGGCAGAAGGATACCGCCCAAGCAATGCTTCGAGGGCTTTGGTGAGTTCTGCAATGGCCGAGTGATCAGCGGTAACGCTTGCTTGTGCGAGTGCGACATTAGCCTGGACCAGTGCGGATTCAAGCTGGGTGCCTACCCCGGCATCTACTTTGTCGTTGGTGATCTTGGCTGTGCGTTGTTCGGATTCGAGCAGGTCGAGATCGATGGCGAGTTTTTCATTCGCTTGAATGGCGAGTATCCATGCATCGACCACCGCGGCTGCGAGGGATTGTCTTGATGAAGCGTATTGGAGCCTGGCCGCCTCTGCACTGAGTTCTGCCGACAACGAAGATGCACGAACTCGCCCCCAGAGATCCAACTCCCAACTCGCGGCAGCTTCAATGTTCGATCGTGTATCCGTTGACATGGTGCTACCGAAAGTCCGAGACTTTGATCGATTCAAGCCTCCGACCGCGTCGAGCTGTGGTGAGAGATATGAACGAGCTACACGCATGCGTGCTTGTGATTCGGCCCACGCTGCAGCTGCCAGGCGGAGATCCGGATTATGCTCAATCGCTTCTTGGGTTAATGAAACCAAGACYGGGYYGTCGAACGCCAWGAYCCAGTTRTCYTSSGGCAWCRYCGYTGATTGATCGGAGGTGAGTGCCGCCGAGAACTGTTCGCGGGTTGGGGGTTCTCTTGACGCTAGATCAGCTGGTGGATCACTGATCGTCGCGCACCCACTGAGGAGGAGCAAAAGGGCTGCAGCTGAAGTACATGCAGGCCAGAATCGTGAGAAGGGTGGTTGCTGGATGTTCGTATGGGGAGCCATCAGAATACCTTTTGGGCGAGAGGTGGAGATTGGTTGGTATTTATCGGCCATACCGGGCATAAATTGTATTAAAATTTTGAAAATCCGTTTTCAATAATGAGAGTAAGCCGATTTTGGAGAATGTCAAGTATATTTCTAATTTGATTTTTAATAATACAGGTGGTACCCTATTACAAGGGAATACAAACGGATTAAGTATGGCCAATATCAAAAACAACAGTGCAGCACGCGAGACCCAACGCAAGCTTCTCGAAGCTGCGGGAGAGGTGTTCGCTGAACATGGGTTCCATTCAGCCACGATCAAGGAGATCACCGAACGCGCTGGAGCGAGTATTGCCGCGGTCAACTACCACTTCAGTGATAAGAGCGAGTTGTACGCTGCGGTGATCCGCCGGATTGGTGATCAGGCATTGCGGATCATCCCCCCTGAGCCAGACAAAGAAGATTCTCCAGAAACGCAGTTTCTCAAGTGTGTCGAGCACATTGTGATTGCCATGCTCGGGCGACCTCATGTCGGGTGGGAAAGCATTTTGATGGCGCGTGAGTTTGCCCAGCCTTCGCCTGCGATTGAGTCCATGTTTAAGAATGTCTGTCAGCCTGTCAATCAGCGTCTTTCGATGATCATCTCTGAAATCACAGGACGCAATCCGGATGAGCAGAGTATTGGATTGAGTGCGAGCAGTATTCTTGGGCAGTGTGTCTATTTTCTTCAGCACCAAGCCCACATTGATCAGCTTCATGATCAGTTAAGTGCTCAGATATCTCATGAGCAATACGCCAAACATATCGCTCAGTTTTCACTCGCAGGACTTGGTGTTTTGAATCAAAACGATTCAGATGACACAATTTAGAATCAGGTTRTCATTGAGGCATGAAGGATCACCCAGTAGTACTCATCGTTGGAGGAGGATTTGGTGGCTTAGCCGCGGCGCGTTCGCTCGCTCATGCGGATGTCAAGGTGATTCTTGTCGATCGGCGCAACTACCACTTGTTTCAGCCGCTCTTGTATCAGGTTGCAACCGCGTCACTTTCTCCTGCAGACATATCAGTACCGATCCGGTCTGTGCTGAGAAAGCAAGAAAACTGTGAAGTCATTCTCGCGGAAGTCATCGGCATCGATGTTTCCAATCGTCGCCTCCTGTTTGAGAAGGGGTCGCTCGAATACGATTACCTGATCCTTGCTGCCGGAGCCACTCATGCATACTTTGGCCATGAGGAATGGGCGTTAACTGCCCCAGGAATCAAGGATGTGGAGGATGCGACCGAGCTTCGCCGTCGTATCCTACTCGCATTTGAGTCGGCGGAGTACGAGGGGAGCGAAACGGCCCGAAGGGCGACTCTGACATTTGGGATTGTCGGTGCTGGCCCGACCGGTGTTGAACTGGCGGGGGCAATCAAGGAAATCGCTGGGCGAACGATCCCGCGTGATTACAGGCATATCGATACACGGACCACCCGCGTGATTCTGTTCGAAGGTGGAGACCGTGTCCTTGCGGGTTTCCCATCTGAACTTTCGTCCAGAGCACAACGCGATCTCGAACGGATGGGTGTTGAGATTCGTTTAAACACGCGAGTGATAAATATCTCAAAGACTGGAGTACGCGTCCAGCATGCCGGGGATGAGGAAGATATTGAGATCCGGAATGTATTCTGGGCTGCAGGGGTACAAGCTAGTCCTCTTGCTCGTTCATTGAATATTCCGCTGGACCATTCAGGGAGGGCCATAGTCAACCCGGACCTTTCTATACCCAATAACCCGGAGGTTTTCGTAATTGGCGATATGGCTTCCGCGACCTCTCGGGCAACCAGAGATATCGTGCCCGGAGTTGCGCAAGGTGCATTGCAGATGGGGCAGTATGTTGGCAAGTTAATTGCTCGTGAGTGCGCCGCGTCATCGATGCATCGGGATGCTTTCACATATCATGACAAAGGGTCGATGGCCATAATTGGTAAGGCGAAGGCCGTAGCACATATCGGTCGGCTCAAGGTGGGTGGTTTTTTCGGTTGGGTACTTTGGGGTGGTATCCATATATTCTTCTTGATTGGATATCGCAACAGGGTGKTTGTTTTGCTGAGATGGCTTTGGAACTGGATATTCAGCACCCGAGATGCTCGTCTAATAACAGGGAATGCACAGATTGATGTCCATACCCCGCTGGATACGGGTTCAGTGTTTCACGCAGAGCAGGATATAGACGACGAGATAAACAGCTAATTGCTAAGTAAACAATCCGCAGCACTGGCAGGCGATTTCTGAGCGTGCGATTCATACTAGTCATCATCGTCTCCGTACTTGACGGGCCATGRCTTGTATGTCGTCGAGCTGATCCCAACGCGGTTGTATGTTTTTTTTATCGATATTATTCATTGTAGATAATGCGTGATATCTCACCGACCGTCGCTTGATCTCTTCTACCCAACTCTGTGAGGGGCAGCAATCAGATTGTGCATGGCTATTTTTTGGTAAAATTCTTTGCTCCATCTGAAGGCTTGTTCCTCGTTGGTATCCTGCTAGGGAAGCGACTGTTGGGAATGTATGATTCTGTGATTGAAACCGTTGGATGTCGCGGAGCTAAACAAGGCGATCATCCCTCGGCATCCAAAATGAGGTAGTCTTAGTCTGCTTGCAAATCAGCAGGGCAAGTTGTTGTCCTGTACCAGAAGTCAATCAAGGAACTCTCTGAACTGAGCAGTGATGAGCTCGCGTATGAATGGGATCATGTCATGCGGGGTGAATGGCTTATGACACTGATTCAAAATCATGTCGAGAATGTCCAAATGAAACTATTTTGAACGCCCAAGGTACTTGAGTAGCCCGTCCACAGGATCGACATTTCCCGTTGTGGATCGATTGTTCTGAACGGCCTGTGCCCCTTCGATCCGCACGGTCATGGGTTYGTCGCGTTCGATGAGGTATGATAACGCTTCTTTGGCAACTGTGGCAACCTTCACTAAACCTGGGTAGTCGATCTTATCGGGGGTGTCGGTTGGTCGGTGGTAGTCAGCATGGGCACCTGTGAAGATGTGTACGGCGGGCACGCCTGCAAAGATGAAGCTCTCTTGATCGGAGCCCCCGACACGAGCGGGGATGTTCTTGCACTTGATCCCGGTCACGAACCCGATGCCCCTAAAGATGTGCGGCCATTCGGTGGCGGTTCCTGTTTCGTGGATTGAAAGCTCGCTGCTAAAGAGCCGCCCAACGGTGTCCATATTGATCATGCCCCGCATACCTGAAACGGGGAAGCGAGGGTACGACACATAGTGCTTGGAGCCGAGCAGCCCGGCCTCCTCACCAGAGAATGCGATGAAGACGAGGTTCCGTGCCCCGCCGCCTTCTGCAGCCATGTTGCGGGCGACTTCGATCAGGACCGACACGCCGCTGGCGTTGTCGTCGGCACCGATATGAATCTTCCCCTCATCGCCCGAATGAACATCTGGCCATCCGAAGCCGAGATGGTCATAGTGCGCGCCGATGACCACGGATTGATCCGCCCAATCCCCGCGAGAACCGGGCAAGACTCCAACCACATTCATGGCTTCAGTTGGTTTGCCGTCGGGGCCCTGTGCGACTTGAAAGTGCTGGAACCATGTGCCGTCGTCGCCAGCGGGCACGAGCCCGGCGGCTTCAAATCGCTCGGCAATATACCGGGCTGAATCGTCGAGTTCAACAGACCCGAGCTCTCGCCCATTCCGTTCGGGCGAAGCGAGCCATTCCACATGCTCTTGCATTGTGCGTTGCGAGAATACGGGAGGAAGTTCGGCGAGTGCTTCGCGGGGCGCAGCAGCGATCAATGCTGCGCCACCTGTATCAAACTCGATGACCAGGGGCGAGTCTGTTGTTTCCCATTGTCCCTTGACAAAGTTCGTCGGCTCGTCGCCCTCAAAGGCAAGGTAGGAATACTTCCCGTAGTGCGGCAGTTTGCGGGCAAACCCGGTGAAAGCGGCCTCTGGATCGACGGCGATCCACCCGATTGCCCTTTCAGGGTTCGATGGGTTCCGGCGGATAACCACTATTGAGTTGCCCTCGGCTTCAACTCTTTCCGTTCCCAATGCAACCGATTCAATCGGATGGGACACATCAACGCTTCTGTCCAGCGAGAGCACATCAGCAGCAAACCGGTTTGTTCGGCCAAGAATCCACACACCGCGATCATCCGGCAGGAACTCGATCGCATTTTCAGAGACGATCTCAATATCATGATCGTCTGTGCGCCAACCTTCCATCAGCTTTCTATACGCTTCGGCATCTTCACCGGTTGGCAGCACTGCGAGCACCCGTGGTTCACCGAATAGTTGCCCGATCGAACGGGGCATTTCTTGAGGATCAAGCAGACGAAAGAGATCGAACATCGGGTCTGCTGAGAGAGCAACAGGGCGTGACTTGGTAGTGAGGATGAACGCCCCCGACCGTGTGCTCGATTCAATCTCGAATAACTCCTGACCGGATTCAAACACGACCACGACCGGAACCGAAAGCGTGTAAGGATCTTCGGCTTGGTTTTGCTCAATCATCCCGGTGACCAGGTACTCACCCGCTGCTGATGATGCGACAACACGCACATCGCGCAGTGCGATACTCGGAGCGCCGGTTCGATTCACCCACTGGACAAAGAACTGTGAGAAGTCTTCGCCGGTCACAGACTCGAAGCTCAGCCGTATGTCATCGAAGCTCGCCCGCTTTCCGTGATTCTTCCGATAGAAATCGGCCATCGCGGAACGGAATGCTTCATCGCCAACCTGCTGGCGGAGCATATGGAACAACATCAGTGATTTGCCATAGCCAACAGCTTCGGTTGCTGCGCTGTGACGATTGCGGAACTCCGAGAGAGGGAAGTCCTGCCCGTCTTTGACATAGCTGCGATACTTCTGTAGTGAGCCTCTGCGATACGCATCGCCTCTGCCACGCTGTTCTTGAATCAGGTGGTCGGCCATGTATGCCGTCAATCCCTCGCACCAGTTCCCCGATTTGTAATCAACAAAAACCGAGTTTCCCCACCAGTTGTGCAGGATTTCGTGCGGATAGGAAGAATGCAGAATAAATGGCAGGCGGATGACTTGCTCACCAAGCAGCGTAAACGAAGGCATCCCGTAGCCGGTTTCCCAGAAGTTTTCKAYSAGWGCGAAYTTKYYRTAKGGATAGKYSCCRAKSAGTKKSYSRTACAKMKCRAKATAGCGMKCGGTMGCAYCSAKGTACTTYSKSSYCAGWKYCKSMKSKTKYKMMWKYAGKWWCACAAGCACCTCAACTGATCCCGCCATCTCGCGATGCGCCACCAGCGGGCCACCGACGAGATAGACCTGCTCAAGATTAGCCCCCGAATCCCATTTCGCACGCCGAGCCCCCTCCGAGGCGCCCGACGCATCGGAACTCCCGTTCCCCTGGCTGATGACATGCCAATCCGCAGGCGATTCAATATCGATCGTGAAACGAATCATCTCATCGGAGAACTGAGCAATCCATGCTGTGCGGCCACTGAGATAGACACCCTCGGGACCGAGGATGCCGTGGGTTTCTCGCATGCCTTTGGAGTATTCCTCTTTCTCATCCGCAAGGTCGAAGTTGATCACGCCTTCATAATTTAGGGTGAGTTTGCCGCCTGACGCATCGGAGTCCAACCCATAGCGGGTCAGTTTCGGCCCGTGATCGCTTTCAACGACTCCGAGGTTTCTCAACGCCGGGTTGCTGCTCGTGATCGTCAGTGCACTGTTGAGCGTAAACTCGACACCCGCACTTTGAACAGCACTCGGCAGCGTGATCGTGTCCTCCACAGATATAAAATGCTCCGCAGGATCGAGCACTACGCGCAGCGCGTGGTCAACGGTTCCGATCGAAACATCCGCAGCCAAAGCCACAGTATTCGAGAGAAGGGCAAAACAGAGCGACGCGACAAGGTGCCAAGAAAGCATAGTGTTCTCCATGATTGAGATTCAACGGTATCGTAGGTAGCTCTGCCTGTTTTGGGTATGTACTTGGTGTACTTCCGTTTAGAATCCGCCCCAGAGCATGTGGTTGTCGCTGAGATGTCGGATGTCGCCACCGTCGTTGATCCATTCAAGCAGTGAGATTTGGAATTCTGATTGCGTGCCTGCCGAACCATCGAGTTTGCTGATGACGGCCTTGCCCTTCCAGCGAAGGTCGATGCGTCCGAACTTGTCTGGATCGTTTGGATCAAAGTGGCTTTGGCTTGGGCGGATGTAGTAATAACCCTTCTCAAATCCGGGATATTCGGTGCTCAATGCCGAGCCAAAGACCATAAACGAGGATGGAAACTGCATCTGATTCACCTTGGTGATTCGGCGCAGCCCCCATCCACGAAGGAGCAGATCACCAAAGTCATCATCTTGGTATCCAAACCCAGGTACGCCACCGATGACCGCATTCATTCCCAAGCTCGGCGCGTTGTTGGTTGCGTAGGTGTATTCAAGTTCGTTAATGTCGTCATTAAACCGAGCATCGTCGATGGCGTGGGCTTGTTCATTGACCATCAACGCGCCATCGACGACATAGTCAAAGTACGGTGCAAGCCGCCATGAGTAGCCATACATCGCGCCCGAACCTGCTACATCGCCCACCTCTCTTTGGGTGCGGGCATCGTAAAGCTTTGTGCCACGATCGTTGTACACATCAACGCCCGGCGTTCGGTCATACACCAAGAACATCCGATCACGGTTGTCCTGGGTATACATCAAATACCCCATACCCAACTGACGGGCGGCGGCGAGTTCTTTGATCATCTTCGCGGAGTTCCTGGCAGAACCCAAGGATGGCAGAAGTATGCCGATCAAAAGAGCGATGATGGCGATGACCACGAGGAGTTCAATCAGCGTGAAAGCTTTGTTGCGCATTGGATATCCTTCCCAATGATGCTCAGTTCATAGTGGAAACAAACTCGATGATGTCAAAGAAATCAGCAGTGCCATCGCGGTTGATGTCCGCAAGGTCATGCTCGGTCTTTGACCAGTGCCCGGTCTTTGGATTCCCAATATACTCAATGAGCGTGAGTAAATCGGTGTGTGTTCGTACGCCGTTCATATCCATGTCACCAAATGGGATCGGGATGTATTGGAATGTGAGCGTTGAAGGATCAACATCGATCGCGGGCGGTAGCTTGGCCGACCCTTCTTTGGTCATCCAGTAGGTAAACGCGCCGCCCGCATGATCGCCAAACGCGAGATGTGAGTAGACAAAGGTCAACCAACCATCGTGGATCGAATCGCGAAGGTAGGCCTGAATTCCTGGATTCGATACATTGACCCGGAACTTGAGACGATGGGCCAAAGGGATCGGGTCATTGAGTTCGAGCTTATCCTGCCCCTCGCCGAAAATAGATTGCCCTGGTGTACCATCAGGGACATAGAACGACTTGCCGATTGCAAAAGGATTGGCTTGGAATGTTGGGTGCGGGCGAGGGAAGAAATCGCCGGTTGGAAACTCTGTGAAATATTCATCGCCAGCAGGTACATCGTACCCAGATTGCGATATGAATATTCCTTCAGTGTAAACATGTGGAAGTGAGGCCACATTGTCGGTGACATCGCGTTCAACGCCATCTGAGTCAAAGTCGATCGGGATGATGTTCTGCCGTCCGTTTTGGTAGGCGGGCGTGCCGAAGGCGGACTCATCCCAAGTTGCAGCACTGAGTTCATTGTTGAACCGGGCACCATACAACTCGACCGGAGCGTTGTTWTCTTCGTCGAAAGCAGGCTGGATATAGTTTGGGTCGCTTGGCACATTGACCACGCCGATGACCGAGAAGCCGCCAGGGGAATCGAACACATTGATATCGCCACCGGCCCAAAGCGAGTTCTCCGGTGCGTCGCGGGTGCCGTCATAATGGGCGGTAGGCCCTGATGCATGGGTCACCGCGGTGAACTCCATGGAGATGATCTTGACATACCCATCCTCACCCGACGGGACGCCTGCTGTTCCAGTATCGAACATGCACACCATGGCTGAATGACGACCAATGCCAGGGTAGTAGGTCGACCAACCGCTCAGGCGAGTGTTGCCGCTGGCTCCAATATTTGGATAGGTAAAAGTATCCTTCGTCGGTTCAGAAAAAGAAACCGATGAGAAGGGGACAATATCGTCGAGTCTCAACTTATGGGCAGCATCAATGACTTGAGGCTGCCCTGTTGTTGGTGGCTGGGCGATGCCCGAAGATGCGAACAAGACAAGTGTTATTCCAAAGCTGCGGCGTTGCATGATGATGCTCCTTAGCGGTGAATGATTCTGCATGATCGGATCAATGAACCGGCATGCGTTTGGGTCTGACAGACAAAACGGCTACAGAGTCTCTCCCCTCTGTAGCCGTGACAGGGAGATGGTCTCAACCCCGTCTTCTCGATGCACATACGCCAGCGAGACCAAGCAGAGCGAGCGAGCTTGGGGCAGGAACGCTGTACGCATCCACAGAGATTTTCATGGTGCTCATGTGGGCATCGACACCCGACCAAGAGAAGGTCGCGTCGCTGCCAGAAAAACCGCTTAAGTCAATGAGCCACTGCGATTCAGTCTCGAATCCGGCGAGTGAGTTCGACTGAAAATCAGTAATCATCGCGCCGCCGTCGATGCCAACACTCCCAAAGTCAATAGGATTGCCAGCAACAGCGGTCATAACAGTAACGACGAGCGTGTCATAGGCACCGATGTTGGCCGCAAACAACTCGAACGACGAAGCACCTGCAAACGAGTACAGGTTTTGAGTCGATGTGATGATCGCTCCAACGCCAGGACCGGTGTTGATCTGGGTTAAACTCGATGCGCCAATCCCGGTTCCTGCGGTCGATCCGCTGCCAACGATCGGGTTGCCGAACAGATCCAAGCTGTCAAATGATGGGCCGGTGCCACCGAACACGCCATCCGTTGCGTGATTCGGATTGGCCTCGGCTTGGTAAAAAACATCCCACTGGGCGTATGCGCTCCCTGAGGTCCCTCGATCCCAAGAAACGAATCCACCCGGCGAGTCAAACGCACCCGGATTGGCGTTGCTCCAGATGTCTGCATGGGCGGAAAGTGAAAGCCCTGCGATGGTGCTGATGATTGCGATTGTGTGTTGAAATTTCATTGAATAACCTTTCTGGTTATGGTGTTGTTTTGTGTGAAATACAAATCTTTGAATACGAATGCCCCGGTGGCGGGTACGGAACTGGTGTCAACACGACAGAGCAGCCCGACGCGATTCCCGCCACCGAGGCGGGTCTGGTTAGTTTCTGCGTCTCCGGGTTGCGATGAGACCAGTCATTCCGAGCAACGCCAGTGATCCCGGTGCAGGCACGACGCTGATGCGAGCTGTGAACTCCCCGCCAAAGCCGACATAGGATGAGTTCACGAAACCAACAGCAGCTTCACCATCAGGATCAAGCAATGCACTCGTTCCCAGTGTGTACGAGAAGTTTGTATCTCCATTGGCGATCCACTCGTTGACGAGTGCAGTGATGTCCCACTCTTGGATGCCAAAGCTGTCGATCGTGCTCGTGGCAATGATGCTCGATGTGGTGATCTGCGAATCACGATAATCAATCCATGATCCTGCACCGGATGCCAAGTCCTGATCGATCTCAACAAGAGGATTTGAAGTTAGGCTATGAAGTGAGATTTCCGCTGGGTTTTCGAAACTGACATCAGGGAAAAATCCTGCGGATACATTCTCAACCCGGAACATCGCCTGATCAACCGGCCCATTAAACTGTGATCGGTCAAAGTTAAACGAAAAATAGGATGTTTCGCCAGTGAAACCAGAGATGACTGGCGAAGTCGCCCGGTTGGATGCCCGGCTGCTATTGGCTTCTTCTCCGCGTAAGAAGTCACTCATGAAGAATCCAGAAGACATGTAGTCTTGATCTACATGAATGTCAGCGATCCCCGCATTGGAAATACCGGCTGCGAATGCAAGTGTGCAAATGGCCTGTGTGTACATGGTTTTCATTTCTTCTCTACCTTTCTCTCTTGTTGAACGCATCAACAAGGTTTGTCGATTCATTCCCATTCACCACAACGATTGTGTTCTGAAACAGGAGCACGAGTGTGCAGGTGGCTTTGTCTGTTGAAGTCCGTGCTGGCTGCTGCAATCGCAACCACATCGAAACCGCTTTGATCGGATCGCAAATCCGCAGAGCCTCCAAACAAAACGAGGGCACCGGTAGTTGGCGATACACAAAGCATCAAGCATTCATCAGACATAAGGGGAACCCCGACGATTTTCCTCTCCACGGAACCAATTACAGATTCGGTGGGGCGTGTGAGTTTCAGATCCGCCCATGCCTGAAACGGCTTGGTCGCGTCGGGGCCTGAAACCCTAAAGTAATTGCAAATGAGACTCAGTCGCAACTACAGATATTAGGCTACCGAGTTGCGAGCGATCCACTTACGATGTAAAAAATGTTTTGGAGGCTTAAACACCAGCAGGTTCGGGGTTTACATCTGCGCGAGTAAAACGCGCAGACAAACTCTGCATCCAAGAGCTTACTTGGACCAGCGAGTTTGCATTCACCGAACATGAAGAGATCAGGATGCTGGAGCAACGAACAACTGATAGGAATCAGTTGAGGTCACGCGGCAATAAGTCCGAAACCCCTGTTGCTCAAGCGCATCAATCATCGGGAGCGGCTTGAAACTGACCGTGACCCGAAGAATGTCGGACTCCGCCAACAACTTTGCCGATTGAACAATCCGACCGATGGGCACTTTCCCCGCAGCAAGCATCATGTCCGCATCGATCGTCTCATGAACCTGATCCTCGGCAAACCAAGATGGCGGGTCATTGGCCGGGGTGGTATCCTCGGTGCTTTGGGGAGCCATACATGTACACGAATGAGTGCATCCATTCTTGGCTTCTTGGATGTCTGCATCACCCGAGGGTTGCCCGATCGCGATGCGGAGTTTAACTATCAGATCGCGTGTTGGAATATTTGCCATCCCCGCAGCGCGTTCAAGTGTTGCGACTTTGGCGACCGTTTTACGCAGCACAGGATTCTTCAGCCTCTTGAACATCGGTGCGATTTCAATCAGCACCGATTCCAACTCTGGAAACAACTCCAAGAGCGTGCCCACCTTCATATCCGGCGTGATCATTGACGATTGTTCTTGAAACATCATTCCGTATCCTTCTTGTCTTTGTGGTCATACTCCAATAGCCTGCGCTCGCTGGTGAGGGCCCGCTCACGGGTAAGGTCTTGTGTCACTTCCAGCGTGCCGAGGTACTGACCTTTGTCGCCCCGCAGTGCGAAGTAGCGGATGAACACAAAGCGACCTTGAAAATCAATCCAGAAGTCCGCAACATTCTGCCGCCCGGCCTTGAAATCATCAAGGATTTCATCGACGATATGAACACTCCCCGGCGGGTGGCAATGCTGCACCTTGCGCCCGATCACCGCTTTGGGACGAATAAACACGCGGTCTTGCCCCTCGCTAAAGAAACGCACGCGGTCATCCGCATCGACATAGGTGAGATCGACCGGAAGGGTTGAGAAGATGGCTTTCATCTGTTCAAGCGTCAATGAACCTGTTGGGAACATCATCGCATGTGGCGAGGGGTCAGCTCTTCCAACCGCCGAGGGGATGATGTTCAGTGGTATGCCAGACGGCGCATTGTCATCGGCTGATTCATCGTATAGCTGCGGGTCGGGTTCCTGCGGTTTGTATTCAGCTTCGGGATCAACAATGCACCATCCATATTGCGGCGATTGTGCCCAAATCTCGTTCCATTCCAATCCGGTCAAGGTCTGCAACGCCATCGGGATCAGAATCCGCTCTTCCTTGAAGATCATCTCCTGGATCGAGTTGAACGCGGGTTCCGCTACCATCGGGAGCACAACGCTCCACTCCTCGCAGGTGACGCCCTCTTGGATGAGTGCTTGATACAGATGATCGAGCAACGCGCGTACTTCGTCATCCTTCCCCCACATGACGGTTGATGGCCCAGTGATGCCGTGGCGTTCGAGCATCGAGAACAGCAGATTCTCCTTGCGATCATAGTGCTTCTCGATATCCATCAACTCGTTGAATAAAGCCCGGCACTTGTTTAACTCATCATCCGAAGGCGTAGATCCATTCTCATGCTCTGGGATCAGCAATGAGGCAAACGCTTCATTCAACAGCTTTACCTGCCGCTCGATCGCTTTATTTTCAAGCCGGAATGTATTTACCGGATGCCCCGGCGAAAACTCCGGCACCGGTCGATTCACAAGGATTTCCGAAACAACCTGCGAATGCAGATCGCACATCCCCATGATCTCCTCAACGGGAACGCCATCCGTGATGAGTTCCTGCTCCATCTGTGCGATCTCGGTATGGTCACACTCTTTGACCATTGTACGGAGTTGARGCTTGACCTCTTCGGGAGCTTTGCCTTCGTGGAGATTCTTGATAATGTGTTTGAGCGTCCGAATTCGATGGGCGCGATTGTCTAAGAGTTCAGCCATAGTTCATTTGTCCTTCTCGTCGATATCCAAACAGTAGTTTCGATGCTAGTTCTGACTCGTCCAGTCATCTTTGAATCGGTCCGGCATCTCGTGCTGGAGGTATTCTCGTGTCGAATCAGCTTCGAGTTGCACTGAAAAATGGTGTGCAGCGTTCACCATGAACTGAGTGAGATAACGCACCTCAAGTGCAGAAAGACGCAGCGTGGTATCAGCAATGGTAAGGTGATACTTTCCATGCTCGCACCGGTCAAGATGAACGGGGCTTTGACTGTTGTTTAGATATTCAAACATTGGAGTGTTCTCAAAAATGAAACCCCATAAAGGGGCTTTGTGAATCGGCTGATTTAGTCGGCTTCAAATGACCGGATCTGTGTTGCAAGCGTGTTCACAATCAGATCAACATCGTAAGGCCAAAGGTACACGATTTCGTTATTCGGGTAACGCTGACGAGCACGCTCGATACGTCGTGGCTGGACGAGCATTGCATTCATCGTTTGGCCCTTTATGCATTCAAGACATCGAAAGGCGGAACACTATTGCGACTGAGTCTCAATAGCAAGAGCGTGTTGTAAAATTTTGCCTCCATCATTCCTTCAGATTTATCCGGCTTTCTCTTTACCTATAGGGCACTTCCAACGAAGCCGCCTTTGCTAAGTTCTGCAAAAAGTTGTGCGATCATACCGAGATTCCAGAAATTCTATTGACTGTGGCGCGAACTGGCGCAGCGACGGGGTGCAAATCCAAGCAGCCATGTTTTTTGAAGTGCTAAAAAGTGTTTGAAATCAACGGTTTGGGGTCATGGAAAGGCGCTGATAAGGGCGAGGTCGGCTGTTCGAGTCAGCCCAGGCCCACCACTNWKWMYYMRMRYKWTWCCGCCATTCTTCCANYTYMKRKRAATTNCACSGATTTGGAGTTTGGCGCGAGTTTGGCGCCAAACTCCCTAGAGACACCCTGATGCACCCTCAGGTTCCACGCAACGAATACCAAATCTTCATCTGTCTTTACCCTGTTATTTGGCCGGAGAACTCTTTACTCGCCATTTCTGTCTATTTAGCTGCAAATCATGCTTCAACTCGTCAGAATTGACTACATTATTCTCCGTTATTCAGTCACATCCTCATATTCGGCATGTTTTTTTGCTGTTTATCTTGACATACTAGGATCAATATGCGATACTATTGGTATGGAAAGCAGCCTCCAACATCCCACATCCCGTGGTGCAGCGGGAAAAATACGCCGTCGCGTTAATCGTTGTGGGGAGAGGCTGTGGCGTTTTGAAGACTTTAGCGATCTGCCACATCAAGCTGTTGCCCAATCACTTTCTCGCATGAGCAGGGCTGGCGAACTCAAACGATTGAGTAAGGGGGTCTATTACCGCTCTCGCAAAACCGTCTTTGGGGAAAGTAAACCCAACCCATCATCCTTGCATCAACTGCTCACCAAAGATCATACTGTGTTTCCGGCTGGGATAACCGCCGCCAATCTACTGGGCTTTACCAGTCAGAACCCCGCCCGCAGAGAGTTGGCGACGACGGCACAAAGCCTGCCACGCAAGCTGCTTGGTGAGGACGCGGTTCTACACACACGACGACCAGAAGCCTGGAAAAGCTTGAATGATGAATGTGCGGCTTTGCTCGATTTCTTGCGGAATCGCGGGGCCTTCACTGAGCTTTCTCCCAATGAGACCGTAGAGAGACTTTTGATGTTGATAGGTGAATCAAATCGGTGCGGACAACTGATGCGTGTTGCAAACACTGAACCCCCACGGGTTCGTGCGATGCTTGGTGCCATAGGTGAGCAGCTTGATTGTGATCCAAGCGTATTGATGCGGCTTCGCCAATCACTCAGCCCTGTCTCAACCTTTGACTTCGGGATACTATCCGCGTTGCCTAACGCCCATGCTTGGCAAGCCAAACCAAAGGTATCAGCATGAAACTCCATGAACACCCAGAGTTTGAACAGGCCATCCTGAATGCAGCCGAGCACTATGCCGAACGCGGTATCCGTGCCCCATTGATTGAGAAAGATTACTATGTCACCGAAGCATTGCATGCGATTGCCAATGCCCACGGCGACCATGTGATCTTCAAGGGCGGAACCAGCCTTTCCAAAGGCTGGGGACTCATCGACCGATTCTCAGAAGATATTGATCTGTTCTTAGACCCGACATCCTATGACCCGCCCCTTGGCAGCAAGAGAAAGAACAGACAGTTGAAAGCCCTTCGGGATTGCGTCCTTGAACATGTCCCCCTCACATATCTTGCCGACGAAAGCCAATCGACCAAAGGCTTGGCACGAAACGATTGGTTCAGCTTTGAGCAAAAGTTTGGTGGCCCTGGTGAAGTTGCTGGACGCATTCTTCTCGAATCCGGTGTTGCCAGTGGAAGCGAACCTGTTGAAGTGGTCAACCTCCATTCCTATCTCGGCCAGTTCCTGAATGAAACAGGGATTAGCCTAGATACTGAATGCGAAGAATCATTCCCCATGCGTTTGCTACACTTCCGGCGTACCTTTGTCGAAAAGCTCATTGCAATCCACAAGAAGGTAGAACTGTTCAAGCGAGATGGCACACCCATAGGCCCACATGCCCGCCACTACTATGACCTCTACCAGCTAAGCCAACGCCAAGAAGTCATAGCCATGCTCAAATCATCGGAGTACGCAGAAATCAAAGCTGACTACGAAGCTGTGAGCATGAAGTTCTTTCCGAACCACTACTTCGCTCCTAAAGGCATGTCATTCGCCAACAGCGACGCGATGTTTCCGCCAGAAGAACTCTCTGCGATCATTGGTCCACAGTATGAACAGCAGTGCAAAGCCCTTTGCTATRGCCCATACCCCACATGGGAAGAAACCAAGGCCYGTTTTGAGAACATGCGGGCGTTGCTGTAAACCGAATAATATTTTYTTACAATCCTGCGGCCATATATGATCTTGGAATGGCCTTTTTGCAAAATCTCGTGCCAACCGATTGCAAGGCCGTTCGGTTGCTGTTATGATCGCCATGGGCATGGTTTATCCACACCCCCTTATTACCGAAACGAATGGCTGTACTGCCCTTAAGAATGCGAGCGAGCGATTTTCAACTGTGAATTACACAAATAGACATATTGACCAGGAAGTGAGAGCATGAATCTTGGCACCAATCTCCATGGCCGTTTGCGAAACACTTCGCTACCTACTGGAAATGGGTTGCTCCCTGTCTTTGAGGCTGTTGCAAATGCAATCCACTCAATCGAAGACGCCCAACTCTCCGCAAACAATGGTCGTATCAAAATCCAAATTATCCGAGATACGCAAGCCGTGCTCAGTCTTGAGAAAAGCCAAAGTCGTCCCGGACCAAAGATAAAAAGTGACATTTCCGGATTCAAAATCACAGACAATGGCATTGGTTTCACTGATGAAAACRTGACCTCGTTTTTAACGCTTGATAGTGAACACAAGGCATCGAGAGGGGGCCGAGGCGTTGGCCGCTTGCTCTGGCTTAAAGCTTTCAATCGTGCCCGTATAGAAAGTGTGTATCAAGACGAAACCAAAGCATGGAAGAATCGGACATTTGACTTCAACTCTACTATTGGTGTATCCGACCCTGTGACCAATGATTCGGAGTCTAAAAAACTGACAACCACCGTTTATTTAAATGGATTTGTCCACAAGTATAGAGAAGCAGCCCCCAAGACAGCTATCAAAATTGCCAGTGACTTGTTCGAACACTGCCTTTGGTATTTCCTTCGAAGTGGTGGTGCCCCCCAAATCCTCATCTTCGATGGTGATGAAACAATTGATTTGAACACCGTTTATGATGAACACATGATTTCATCTGCTACTCCTGAGTCTATTGTCCTCAAAGACATCACATTTGATCTGGTACATATCAAACTATCTGCATCGGTTAAACAAACACACAGTATTGCATTCTGTGCTGCAAATCGCTTGGTAAAACAAGAGAGCATTAAGGGGAAAATCCCAGGGTTGTATGGCAACTTGAGCGATAGTGCAGGAGACTTCACCTACCAGTGCTATATCAGCTCATCCTTGCTCGATGAACGAGTTCGCTCAGAACGCACAAGCTTTGACATAGAAGAAGAACCGTTGGGGATGTTTTCTTCAAGTGAGTTGTCTCAAAAAGAGATTCGAGAAATGGCAATCTCAAGAGCTAAAGAATTCTTGAAGGACTATCTAGAAGAAAAGAAGAAGCTTGGGCAAGATAGAGTCAAAGAGTTTGTCTCAACTAAGGCTCCACGATATCGCCCCATAATTAATTTAATACCCGAAGAAAACCTGGCAATAGACCCCGCAATTTCTGATAAGGATCTTGATTTAGTTCTTCACAAATATCTGGCTGAGATCGAAAGCAAAATGCTTGCTGATGGCCATGACATATTAAACCCACAGGGTATTGACGATGTTGACGACTACCGAAAACGAGTCCGTGAATATTTACAAACAGCCGAGGACATTAAGAAATCCGACCTTGCCGGATATGTCTCACATAGAAGAGTAATAATCGATTTACTAGAACTAGCGATCCAGAGAAAACCTGACGGGAAATATGTAAAGGAGGAGTTGATTCACAACCTAATTATGCCTGTACGCCAAGACTCTGACGAAACCCCTTCAGGAAGTTGCAACCTTTGGCTGATTGATGAGCGTTTAGCTTTTCATGACTACCTCGCATCAGACAAACCATTATCAAGCATGCCTATTACTGACAGTGCTAGCGGAAAGGAACCAGATATTCTTGCCCTCAATGTATTTGATAATCCATTGCTAGTATCCGAAGGAAATAAGTTGCCCTTGGCATCGCTGGTTGTTGTTGAACTCAAACGGCCAATGAGAGACGGTGCTAAGCAGGGTGAGGGAAATGATCCTATTGAACAAGCTCTCGGATACCTTGACCGTATTCGACAAGGAAAAGTCACTACAGCATCTGGCCGTCTCATCCCAAAATCAGAGCAAATACCCGGATTCTGCTATGTACTATGCGATCTGACCCCAAGTATCTTGAAACGCTGCAAGATGCATGATGCTATACGCACAAGCGACGGCCTCGGGTATTTTTTCTACCACAAAACCTATGGGGCATATGTGGAAGTCATTTCCTTTGACCGTTTAGTCAACAGTGCTAAGGAACGAAACAGAGCTTTCTTTGACAAACTTGGATTACCCGTATCCTGATTTCAATCTTGTTTGCCGGTAAAACTCCAAATACATATTTGATTTAATTTCATGCCGTCAAATATTCTTTCAGAACTTCTAAATACTTGACGGCAAAGCGAGACGAGTGGTATTGGCAATCGTTGAGGGTGAATCCCCAAACAACATCTCTATACTGCGGGCAGCGTCCATCAAGTAATCTGGATGGTGCTTTGCGTAGATTTCTGTAGTCCGTGATTCAGTATGCCCCAGCATACCCGCTATTTGACGGAGTGGAACACCGGATGCTGCCATGAGCGTTGCCCCCGTATGGCGAAGTGTGTAGGGGGTGACATCATCCAAGCCAGCCCGTATACATGCTCCACGAAATGACTTCTTCACCGTAGACACTGGATGACCTTGGTATTCCAGAATGAATCCRCCCTCGGATTCATCCATTGCTTGCTCAAGCATTGGTCGTAAACTTGGAGTGATGGGCACCACCGGGCGACGCTTGTTGGATTGCATACTTCCAGACGGCAAGAAATCAATTCGATTCCAATCCAAATCCACTTGCTCAACACGAAGTGAAAAGATTGCAATTGGCCGTTGCAATGTGTGCAACGCCAGCATCACGAAGAGATGCAGGTGGGGATACTCACACGCTTCGATCAAACGACGCACCTCATGCGAGCGAAGAAACCGATCCCGTGGTGGTGGAGATTGGAGCAACTCAATGTGTGGGTAGGATTCCAATCTGCCGCGTTTCCACGCCAGTCGAAGAGCGGCCTTCATCACACCAAGTTCTCTATTCAATGTCCCGTTGGACGCCGTGTAGCCTTGTTTGAGCATGGTTCTTTGTCGCCAGTGAATATATGACTGCTGGGCATCGTGCCCAAAATCTGAAACCAGATTGATGCCGGATCGTCTCACAAACTCGGTAAAATGCTTGAGGCTTGTCCGGCTTGCTGGGTAGTAATGCTTGATCCGTCTATTCATGCCCTCTGTATATTCCACCAGCACATCGAGCAACATCACATCTTCCGGGCGACGCTTCATGGGATGAAGTTCTTCATGCTCTTTGACAATTGCAATCAGTCGTCGYTTCGCTTCTCCAAGATCGCTTGTGCCCGTACTCTTGCGGCGAGTGCGGCTGGACTTTCCGCTGACGGACTTTGGTTTCCAGCAAATAAAGTAGTTTGCAGTATCGGGTCTGCTAACGAGCATGTGCTCTTCATACTCCCAGACTGGTTCGTAGAACATATCTTTCCTTCCTCTGCCTGCTGTGCGAGATAATCACGCACATGCTCTGGCGTATACAGCACCCGTCTGCCAATCCTGAGATGCCCAAGACGGCCTGACACACGCTCTCGATGCACCGTGTTTCGGTGAATCCGCAACAACGAAGCAACTTCCTGTGTAGTCCAGACCACCGGTACTCCGTGTCTCTGTGGGTGGCTTTCCTGTTTCTCGTTGCTCCGATCTTCATCCAGCGCCCGCTCAGTGTCTGAGTTCAATAGTTTCAACTGTTGTTCCCTATAGAAATCGTCCGACTGTTGCGCCGAATCAGCGCACCGAATCATTCCAATCGCTCCACGCCTGGATACGGAATCGGCGGAAGMCCTCGCTCCCGRCGACTCYGATTYGCCTCAGCAACKATCCGCCTTGCRTCRACAAGGCGRCCATCYARYAGAAAATCWCGACGCTTGGATGGTTTCACTCGGCTGCCAAGYTCATCAATWGMCRTTTTCARWGGACGMGAAGGCCAAGGATCAGACAACTCATTGGATGAAGGCCGTGACCAATCTGTCGGTGGCAAGACCACTTCTCTGGTTCCATCTATTGAGCCGCTGGAATCTGGGGGATTGTTGTCATTGGCGGGAAAGCGATGACGCCGCTCTATATTCGTCCACGGATACACCGCGTGCTCTTCACCATGACGATCAATAACAACCCGAATACATTTAGGCGGTTCGTCATCGAGAAAATCCCGCAAAGTCACCTGACCGCCGCTCAGTTCCTTGATTCTGCCCAAGATAGTGCCATTGGGCATCCGCTCTCCGCTGATGTATCGAAGCACGGTGCTTCGGCTTTTCACTTCAAGCATGACTCGGAGTTGTCCAGGAGTCATGCCAGTTTGGTACATATAATCTGCTAATTTCATCCCACTGTCATAGCGTACCATTCATTGCTGTAAAACCCAGTCCCCGCCCATAGTATGGGCTGCGTGCCATCACTATCGAGATTTAGACATGACGGCATACGACCGCACTCCATTTCTTCTCCGCTTGTCCATTCGTGCTGCGGATGCCCGTGTAGAACTGGCCGCATCGACAGTGCTTGATAAAGTCCGTCACAAGCTCTCGATTTCTGAACTCCCCCTCCCACTTCCGATCGACCAATGGATTGAAACACCGCTTGGTTATGATTTCTCAATCGTSGGMAAYGATGAGCTTGATCCCGATGTGCTGGGRCTGGCACGCCCAACACTGAATCAAATCTTGATTCAYGAATCACTGCTMGAAAACGARGGGCGATTCCGGTTCACTTGTGCCCACGAGTTGGGACACTGCATACTCCAYAAAGMAATYGCCGAGGAACTGTCCGATGCWGAACTYCCACGCAGCGGYAARACYTCAACRATYGAACATGAAGCCGACCGCTTTGCTTCATCCATATTGATGCCACTGAGCACGCTTGCCAAACAGCTTGCAAAGGTGATGCGAGACCATCACCTGAACAACTCATGCGTGGAACTACTTCGGGGTGATGATGTTCGCACTGTGTGGCTTTGGCGGCGGTGCATCCTGCCTGCACTGTGCGATACCTATGGCGTATCACGAGCAGCAATGGCATACCGATTCCGCGAACTCCGGCTCCCAGGTCAACGGCGTATTCTCAAGCCCTCCATGATCTCTCTCATGGTTGCCCCAGAAAAAGCTCTGGCTGAACTACCACTTGATCGAATCATCGTGCGTGATGGCATACCGGTGCTCGAAGAATAATTTTCAGCTTTTTCGGATATGGGCCTTGATCTCACTTGAATATCTGTTAGCATGTATGCGAACAAGCAATTCCGCTTGAGAGGACATCATGCCTTCAAAGCCACCCCAACCCATCGGCGAGATAATCCGCCAGCAACGCACGGAAGTGCTCATGGTTGGTTTGCGTGAAATGGCCAAACGGCTTGATATTGCCCCGGCACACATGACCGACATCGAAAAGGGACGCCGCTCGCCATCAGAAGCACTTCTTCTTCGCATAGCGATCCAGTACAAGATGGACGAGGCCACCCTGCGTGCAGGCTGGGGCAAGGCTGAATCGGATGTAGGCGAGATTGCATCAAGCAACGCCACCAATGCTGCCAAAGCCCCTCAGTTGCTCAGGGCGGCCAAAGACCTCGATGCAGAGCAATGGGATGCTTTGATCTCTCAGGCCCGCACTATGGCCGACAAAGTCGCCCGCAAGACCACCAAACCACCCAAGTCGTAAACCTTGGATTATCCATTGGATTGATTTCATACAGACACAGTGTTCGCATGAATGCGAACAGACGGAGCAAGCCATGCAGTTAGATCACAACCAATCCCCCACCACCGCAGATATATCCGATCGCTGGCTCAGATGCAGAGATGTAGCCATGTTGYTGGCGGTTTCYGAACGCCAAGTCTGGCGGATGGCCCAGAGCGATGGAATATCGCCACCGATTTTAGAACCAACCCGTCTGCGTATGCCAGGGAGAACTCGGCCACTGACCCGCTGGCGGCTCAGCGATGTTCACCGATTGCTCAATCCCAGCGAAGAGATTTGAGATTCACTTGTCGCACGCCAATTATCTAAACGAGGAGCGTACCAATGCCAAGGATTACTACACGCGAGCGTCAAAGAGCAAAGCAAGCRGGRCGACGCCCTCGCTACCTGTGYACMTGGACTGATGAGCATAGYAAACGCTGCCAAMGAYTKGCMTTYACMGATAAGAACGCSGCMACACGATTTGAAYTGGATCAACGCGACCGATCAAAGGCAATCAAGGCAGGCCTTATCGAACCAGAGCAAGAATCTATCCGCGAACACCGCACCGCCTGTATCTACACCCACTTGGATGCGTTTCAACAGCAACTTGCCCTCGTAGGCATTGGTGGCGGACGACGATCCAAGCCCACTGATAAATATGTGCTGAGCGTGCGAGAGATGATTGATCGCTTCATCCAATGGACTGGGCCACGATATTCAACGCCAGTCAAAGGTATCCAAGACATCACCCTGGAACGAGCTATTGCTTGGGCAGACGATCTCGAAACCAACGGCTGGACAACACCAACCGGCAAGCACAAACCCTACAGCGGCCATTCAATCAATGCCTTCATCGGAACGCTCACCATGTTCACCGCATGGTCTGAGCGAACGAAGCGAATGACCAGCGACCCGCTCAAAGACCTTGGCCGTCGCCGCACATCTAAGCTCCACACACAACGCACCCATGTCAGACGATCCATTACGCCCGAGCAAATCGCCAATCTGTTGGAAGCCGCAGAATCCAGGCCACTCACCGCAGCACAAACAATCAATCGTGGCCCACGCAAAGGCGAAATCGGAGCCAAAGTATCCGAAGATCGTGTCGCCCAACTCATTGCCAAAGGCCAAGAGCGGGCAACGCTCTACCTCACACTGTTCTGGACAGGGCTACGCCGCTCTGAAGCCAAAGCACTGGAATGGGGAGATGTGATACTCGATGCCCAGCAGCCGCTACTCAGACTCCGCGGGCACACCACCAAGGCCAAGCGATCGGATGTACTCGCTCTCCATCCTGAACTCATATCACGGCTTGTTCAGTTGAAGGCATCACGCAACCCAGAAGTTTCCGATTGTGAGCCGGTATTCACCACCATACCAAACCGCAACACATTCAAGAAAGACCTTGAAGCCGCAGACATTGAAGCGGTCGAGAATAATCGCCACTTTGATATGCACGCTATTCGCGTATCACTCACAACATTCTTGGCGAGCCAAGGTGTTGGGCAACGCATCGCTCAAGCCCACATGCGGCATACCGATCCAAAGCTCACCGCGATCACCTACACCGATGCTGAGGCACTCCCAGTCGCAGCAGCCATCAACACACTGCCGGGTATTTCTCAGTGCAAATTATCTGGAAAAGAAACCGATCAGCCAGCCGTAGGTAGTGGTGGTTCAAGCGGCGAAGAAAATCCGGCCGCTCATAGGCCGCTTTTGGGGGGCGGTTTTGGGCAATATGAGGCTTTACCTGTCACAAACCAAGGTACAAAAAAAACAGAAGGGGCAAGCCGCAAACCCCTTACGGGGCATGACTTGTCACCTTCTGTCATAATCAGGGAGACAGGACTTGAACCTGCGACCTTCTGGTCCCAAACCAGACGCTCTACCAAGCTGAGCTACACCCTGCTGCGGCTACTACTGTAGCCTGCTTATCGTCATTTCTCGCCTCCGGGATCATCTAATTTGATCCCAGAACCACTTTCGTCAACTCACAGAGGCAGTTCTTTAAAGACAAGGATCTTGGGCTTATCACCAGGCTCGATCACATTGGTCCGATCGATAACCATCAAATACCGCTTATGGACCGATGGAATCAATGGATCTTCTGGACGAAGATCACGCACATCAGACTCCTGATACCCCTGCACAACGAACCAGACCGCAAAGTAATCTGACCGCACACTGAGCATATTCAATACTGAGTTGGCCATCGAGATCTTCTCAGCATAATCATCGAAGACTGGGCCAGTGACCGCACCGTTGAAAATCTGTGATGAGTTGGTCACTTTACCCTCAGGGCCATCAGCAATACCAGAAGCCTTGCCATCAAAGCCATATTGCTGAATCGAAAGATGCCTGAGCAAGTCCCAATGAGCTGCCTCATTGGTCTCGAAGTCTGGATCAATTCGCACCGTGAGCAGTTCGCCGAGCGAACCAAATCCTGGCGTCGAACGAATCCCGTCGATACCAGTCATCACACTCCGGTCAATCCGTAGGTTTGGACCCGCAGCCAAAGGTGTGCTTGTTGGGAACTCCCCACGCATGTTGTCCGCGTATAAAGCGAGATCGGCAGGCGCAAAGTTCAACGGGGCGTTGTGATAGAGGTTGACCACGCCACCAGGACCGGGATGCGATGCCATAATGGGCACGCCATACATTCGATCGCGATGAGCAATAATCGCCGCGGCCACATCAGGGTTCTCATCCAGCGTATCCTTGTTCAGGTCCGGCATATTGGTATCGGTTAACCTCTTGCCCCACCACTCGTTCTCTTGCCCACTCGGACCTTCAAAGTCGACCCGGCTTGGCGACAACCCGGGGAGCAATCGAAGCACCTCGACGGGAGCGGTATTGATATTAATCGTACCAAAGGTCGCACGGCTCAAACGCATATTCTGTGTCTCTTGCGCTGTCGGCACGATCGGATCTGTGATCTGAAGAATCGGTTCGATCGCACGAGCATGATCAATCACACCAAGCGCGATCGGCACACCTGTGCCGCGCAAGATATCACCCACAGGTCCAATCGTGAACTCTGGCTGAACACCAGAACCTTCTGAAATCACATTGACGAACGACACAAACCGATCAATCGCCAGATGCCCATCGTCGAACAATGGAACCCGATCGGCCACGGCTGTCGAGCCATCATACGCATCCTTCCAGATACTGATTGCTTCATCACCTGGTGTGGCGCCCGTATCAGGATCTTCATCAAAGCCCAACGCGATCGATATCGCTTCTGGACCAGTCATCCATTCCTCAGCGACATACTCTCCAACATCAGGCACACCAAAGGTTCGGGTYGGATCGGGTGCGAACGYAGGACCAATCCCCCATGCCAAGAGCAAATCCGCAAGACGCGGCGATTTGCCGATATGGCTGCCATTCAAGAACAACTGAGGCTGTGTCGGATGACTCGTATCGAGTGCTGTGTTGGTCAATGTCAGTGGTGATGGCATGAACTTCTCTGCGGATCTATTGGCAACATCATCTTCCGCAGCACCCACCGCGCCGGCCGCGACCACATCACTCTTAAGGTGTGGTTGAAGTGCAATCGTCTGGATAATTTCTTCCCCAGAATCTTCTGCCAACTCCCAGAACTCAAGGAATGTTTCTTGAATCTCAAAGTCACCTTTAACCGTCGGCTCGAATCCAGGTGTATGGAGCGAACCGCCATCGAATATGTCCTCTGCAATGAGATCTATTCCCGTAGGCATCTCTGCATTCTCATGTAAAATCGCAGTTAAGCTCGCATTGCTCTTGGAGCGAAGCATCCAAGGCGTGATCGTACCGATCGCTGGCACATCGAGCGTATCGCTATCGACCCGGCGTTGTGTCTTCCACTGCGCCAGCGTGATCCCAGTGTTATCGTTTCGAAAAACCTCCCCCCCAATATCTTGGAAATCTTCTTGGTATGAGAAAGTATTCACGATCTCGATTGGACCACCGCCGCTGTTGAGCGTCATGGTCAACTCCTCTGTGAGTGTCATGCGGTCAACAAGCATGTCATTCTCAACCAAGTTGCGAGGCTCGTTGTTCGTCAAAGTAGTATCTGTAGATTCTTCGCCGAGCGTCACGATCTTCTTCCACAGCCGAACTTCAAACTCATTGTTGCGTGAAACATGCCCAAGAATTGGCGTGCCCGCAACGGCTGTTGGATCTTCCATAAGCCCCGACGCTTGGACGGTCTCATTGACCAGCTTGCCATCGCGTGGATCAAACTCCATCATCATAACCGGGTTCAAACTTGTACCTCTGATCCCGAACTGATGGTTCACCCATTCCTCTGCAAGCCCGGTCCACCCGCGACCATCGAATCCGTCAGGATAGGTATCGTGATCGCGATCATTATCCCCAACGAGTGGAGATTGGAATGCTCTTCTGAGCGTATTCCACCCCTTCATCGTGCGTGTCCAGCGATCGTCAGGGTTCTTGCCATCGGCGTTGAACAACGGATCGGCAGGTGTCGCGTCGTCATAATCAAACCGCTTATCCGCGATAACATAAAACACACGGGTCTCTTTAGGAGCAAGGGTCACATTGCGAGATATGAAATCGCTATGAAAACCCTGATCACTAAAATCACCCGCGTTATCCCCTGATACAGCAGTCCCAGGAATCATCCGCCCACCCGAAGGCTGAGGATTATTCGGGTCGAAACTCGTATCGATATCAAGGAATGGATTGTTCGGTATATTAAAAGCCTCATTCGCTGCCGGATCATCGAGCTGAGTATACCTCAGGCCATCGACATGCCCCCGCGTTGGGTACCACTCGAGATATCGAGCGATTTTGTAGAACCGACCAGCGAACTCGATGTAGTAGTCGAACTGGTAGTTCGATGCTGGATCGATCGCTTCATCATCATCAAACTTCCGATGTCGTGTAAGTGCTTCGCCCGGGCCAAAGCTATTTCCGCCAAGGCTAATTGTTTTGTCATATGGATTGTGAAGCTGGAATGCGAGGACCTGAATCAGATAATCATCGTTATCCAAAGCCTGACGCCCGTCGATCGTCACCTTCCCGATTTGGTCGATAAAATCGGTCGGATAAATCAACTGACCCAAACGAAGAACAGGATCAGACAACCCGGTTTCGTCATAGTCGGCGTCGCCCGTCGCACCGTTCTGATCTGAAGCATCGGTATAGGCATACAGCACCGAGACCTCGGTCAAGATCGGCATCGCCTCAATCCCGTAAACATTGATCGCTTGACGGTTGGCAGGAAGATTGCTGCTCAGCAGAAAATCTACTGTTGGATCTGTATTTGGATCAAACAAGTTCCCCTGTGCAATACCCGGATAGAGCTTATAGCTGTCATCGTCTGGATCGGTAAAGTCTGAACTGTTCCACTCTGCCGTTCTAATATTGTTATCCACGATCAGCGTCGCGATCGATGGGTCGCCATCGTTATCAGCAATATCCTTCATGTTCACCGCACTATGTGCCGCGATCCGCAAAGCCAACTCTGGGCCGCGATGCCCGTAGAAAAGTGTCGATGCGATATGCTCTTGGAAAACATCGACATCATTCGGCCAATAAGCAGYGTCCTGGATGAAAGGAGCATTCGTTCCATTGGGCGTGTTCATCTCACCCGCCAACGCACTTGAGTACAACCCAAAGAGCGACGACGAACTCGACATCGCAGCCTTCAAAGCCACAGGCGTCGATGCTTGGTTCAATCCAATCGCTTCTGACGGATCTTCAAGTGCTTCCGAATAGACCAAAGGCACCGAACCAGAGATCATCGTCAACTTACTACGAGGCGTCATCGCAAAGTGGGCCATCGAGTTAAACGAAATCCGCCCGTTCACTTCACGATAGTTTGGATTATCAATGTTCGGACGCGTGCTTGGGTTTCTGAAGATATCAGTCAGGGTAATCCCGTGCAAATCACGATCAAGTTCAAGCGGGCGATTGCTCATCAAAGGCCCAAACCGACGCGTCTGCATCGCATCRAGATCGCCACCAATCGCCGGGCTCTCGTATCGCCCGGTTGTCACACGCTCAAGGCGCGAAGTATACTGTGGATCATTGATCCCGTGATAGGTCAAGAGTTCGGTCAGGTCATCAAGCCCATACAGCCCACTGCCATAGATGGAGTCGCGTGACCAAGCAACCCCCAAGTTGGATGGATCAAGTAGTGAAGCCGAGCGATACCGCTCTTCACGCTGCTTAGCAGTAATCATACCGGTGCCAGTATTAGGGTTTCGCTCATACTCAAACAATGCCTGCCCAGAGGTTGATACAACACTCGCCGGGCCACGAAAATCATCGGTCAACGATCCACCGAGTTTGATCCCTTGGCGAAGCGCATCATACGCATAGCGTCCGATCAACAGCGATGAAGCCGTATCGATCAGCTCACGCCCATCAATCCCGAGTTGTTGATAGTTCCAATAGTCGGTCACATTGCGAACAAACTCGATCTGTGGATCGGGTGCCTGTGTGCCATAGTTCGGCTCACCATCAGCAGCTCGCAAATACGGACGATGCGTCCATGCAAGCGACAAAGGCTGATGAACATCAAAGCCGGTGTAGTTATGAGCCGCATCTTGCATGGTCAACAACCGACGCAGATCGACTTCAGCAGGGGTAAGACCAAGCGGGAAATATGAATCCGGGCTACCCGAAATAAAGCTTGGTGGAACCAACGAATCGGTCGCCGTATTCACATTGACCATCGAAGAAAGATCCACCGCGCGGGCCGCGATGAAGTATCGATACTTATCGTTATTGTACAGAACCTCGATGTCTTCACGAGGCTCAGTCACACCCGCCCCGCCACGGTTCGCATCGCGGGCGGCGGTCAGCTCGAACCAACGAGCATCCGCCATACCATCGCCATCCGCGTCGGCATACTGATACACCGGGAAGTCTGGGTCGGCCCAAGTTGAAGAAATGCCATTGCGGTTCAAAGTCTCAAACGGCTGATTGATCGGCATGAACATATACCGCTGATACATCGTCCACACCGCAGGCGTGATCAAGAGTTCACTCGACGAAATAACTCCGGTCACAGGCGACGCCTGATCCTGCCCAGGGAACCAGTTCCAGTTATCAGCGACAGGATCAAACGCCTGAATCTTCGACTCAGGATCATCTACTAATTCTTTCTTCCAAAGCGAAAGATACTCGCTCATCCGGCGATACCGCTCGCCATTGGAATCGATCACCACCCCGGTCCCCGGCTCGGCGTCAAAGCTCCCAAACGAGTTCCCATTAAACGCAACATTCGGACGCAGGTTAAACAGGTTCACAAATCGGCCATCAGGCGCAAAGTTTGAAATCTGAAGCCAATCACGGTTGTCCATGAAGTTCTTGGCATTGGGATGCGCGTCATTATTGAGTTCATAAGTCGAAAACGGGCGATCCGCATTATCAACCCCGGGGATCCCAAGATAGACAGGAGTCGTCGAGGCAAGCCAAGGATCAGAAGCAACACTGCGATCTCTTGCGAGCGACAACCCGGTGAGCGATTCAATCCGCCCGCTGGGCGTGAACAAATCAGATTCAAAGCCGGTATCCACTTCAGATCGGCGTGTCCAATCGGTATACGGCGCATCGGTAATCTCGCGTCGAGCGAACGGAACATTCGCGTCAATGCCGTTCCATTGTACCAACGCATCGAGCCGATCTTGTGCGATCTCGGAGCTGATAAAATCGCCAATCGTGGTCGAAGTATCTTTCAACTCATTGAGTGCTCTCAAAGAGTTGGCAGTCCGACGATCGGTTCGCCCGATCGCAAGATAGACCACCGCAAAGACCGAAATAAGCGCAAGCGTGCCAATCACGATCAGCAACGCAGACCCGGTCCGCGTTGAGCTCAATCGAGCTGGTGATCTGTGCGCACAAAGGCTGCACTGGGCGTTCGGGTTCATAGGTATTGATTCGATTTTCATATCCATCTCCTCGCCCAAACTGCTGGGCGATGCGCACCGCTCGGGTTATTGATCAGCCTGTCATCCTCTGCATGGTGCATGCAGCGTTCCATTGGCCAATCGTCCCACACTTCCGTCCCGTCCGTCCCAAATAATCTATTACTCAAGCTCTGGAAGCTTGAACACGATCTGATAAGTCTGTTCAACATCACGATCAATCGGATCCGCCAAGTTCATCGTGATCCGCACGAACTTAGGCCATTGCCAGATCGCACCCCGCTCAGACGCCCGTGTATTAAATCCAAAGGCTGCGATCTCGACATTGCTCGGATTCCCGCCGCCCATCACGCCGGGTCGCCCGACGACAAGCTCTGAATCCACACCACGCGATCTCTTCCGAGGCGGCGTATACGCAAAATCATCACCCGCTTGTACTGCACTGCGAGCTGTATAGAGTCTCGCAGCCCGCTCATCTGAGTTGTCAGACTTAACCAACCCATCGCCATCGGTATCAATATATCGATCGAGCCCGTACCACAACAGCTCTTTATACCCAGAATCACCAGCCACAAGATCGTTATTTACAAAGCCGTAGGACCATTCAACAATGAACTCGCTACAACGAGGGATGAACACCGATGCACTGAGCATCTCTTGGTTCGCCTCGTCATACGCACGCTGATTTCTTTCGGCATCCGTATTGGGATCATCGGTAAACATCAGCCGAGTCGGGATATCTTCATAACGAACACCCGATACAAACTGTGGGTTGCTCCCACTAAGATCCCATCGGCTTGGCAACGCATCGAGCATCCACTTGCGCATCCGATCGCCTTGAAGCGTACTCCCCGGTGCCCAAAGACCAGAGTTGGTCCGTTTGCCAAGATTGATTGCCAGCGCATCCTTTKGATTTGGATTCAGCGAAGGCATTCCCCAGAATGTTTCTTCAAACTCGTCGCGTGTCTTGATCACAGGCAATGCGACGCCGGGGAGGTAGTTAAAGTAATCCTCCGGCGAGTCATAGGCAGCCGCAGTCCCCACWGGCAATGCCTGAATCGTGCTACGGATCGTGGCGAGATCTTCAGTCACGACATCCACCATGCCGCTCACACGATAATGCGGGTTCGGATCAAAGAGCATCGCACCGCCGGCTGCACGATCGAACAACCACCGATGGTTCTTTGTGCCATCAGTGCCGCTGAGCGAAGTAAAAATACTTCGCCCTGCTGGCTGAAGCGCGATCTGGCGAGGCGAGTCCTGCAAGTAAGGACGCTCGGCTCGATCAATACGATTCTCACCAAACACCTCAGACGCCACGCTCTGCCCAGCACCCAATGGGTTCACCAAAAGAGTCACCTGACGAAGCAGCGACCAATCGCGTGCGAACTCGTTGGGATTGATTTGCCCAACAGTGTTCACGCCCAGCCGGGTGTCAAACAGGGGATCAAAGTTGTTGTCCCAAGGCGCAGGATTAAAGAACAGGTTGGTTGGATTATCGACATTCACCAAATTTGGACGACGCTTCTGCCCATGCCCATAGTAAATCGCCGCTTCGCTCGAAGTCGCGAGCATATCCGAAGAGATCGCACGCCTGGCCGATTCAAAATCACCTCGGCGGAAGAACATAATCTCATCACTCCGACGAATCCGTCCATCGCCATCCGAATCGCCAGGATACAGATCGATATCAATATTGGTCTTCTCGCCGCGATAGAGTTGGGTATCCCAAGACTCGTTGCTGCTCTGATCTTTACCCAAGCCAAAGCTCGCGTTCTTGTTGACGATCACCAAGAACCCATCTCGGGTCATGTTTTCAAAGTCTTCGCGCATCACGCGCTCGAGACGAGCCGCGAACTGGTTGAGTTCGGAAAGCTTTCGACCCTTTGCAACAGTCTTGCCAACCGAGTTAAAAATGGTTGCCACGCCAACAGTCAAGATCACAAGGATCCCGATCGTGACGAGCAGCTCGATAAGCGTGAACCCGTTCTTACGCGTGTTCATTTGTTGCACAGAACCGTTCATCGAACTCTTTGAATCAACTACTCGACTCATCGTGATTCCTCCAGCGTCACCACACGGATCGTCACCGGAGTCCGAGGCGTAAAGATCACTTGACGCACCCAACTCGCTCGCTTGGCGTCAAAGTCTCTATTCGTTGTATTTGTATCTGGACGAACATCGTCAGTATTCGCCCCCCCTGCGTTCCGGAAAACAAACGGCGGATCAACCTGAACCACACGATTCTGCCCGGTCACTTGACCAAAGATCGGATCACTCGAATCCACCCTCGGCATGCCCACCACTGTCCGCACAACACCCGTGYTATCAAGCAGCTTCTGCCCGATCTTGGTTGCGTATCCAACAGAAGTATCGATCCCAAAGCTTGCGCCATCCTTAAAGATGATCCAATCAAGATGCTCTTCATAGACCTCGACTTCAAGGGTTTGGATGGCTGCATACACCATATCTGCGTTGAACCCATCATCTGGTCCGATTCGGCCATTATTGCGATCGAGCGCGACGGGAAGCACCGGATCACCAGGCAAGTTTGCTGGCGATTGAAAACGCCCGCCGGTCAGCATATCACTCAGTGAAAGTTCCTTAGGAACCCGAATCCGAGCATCGATCCGACGCACGAAAATCGCCGCCTGAAGCCGATCGCCCGAAGGCTCACGCCGAAGCGCAAGATCCCAAACATACTTAGGATCCTTACCCGAATACGGCTGCGGGAAAACCCTTGCCGTTACGGGAATCTGAGCAAGATGCCTGTTCGTATCCGCAATCGCAATCGTTGTATTAATGGTCGAAGCGTTGGAGTTAAAACTCCAAAGCCCCGTCTCTGAGCCAGCGAACTCGGTGGCAATACCAGTCAAATCAACAAAGCTCGGCACCGGCGAGGTCCACGCAGTACCCGATGGATTCGGGAACGCCGCTCCAAATGCCGGTACAACCCATTCATAAGCGTATCGCTCACCAGCCAACTCGTTCTTTCGCCCAAAGTCTTCGCTGAGCAATGAAAAATCAATGAACTCACGGTTCGAGATCAACGCCTCGGCCACACTCGCAGTATTCGTTCCTTCGATCACTTCGAATGACTCACGCTGCTCGGCGATCACCGCTGGAAAAATAGCTCCAAGCCCGAGCATGCCAATGCCAAGGACCAAGATCGCGATCAACACTTCGATCAGTGTGAAGCCGTGTGCTGTATTCTTTGTTTTGGTGACGATTCTCATCGGAGCACCTCCTGGAGTTCACCAGTGTAAGACTGGACCATAAAAATTCGTGACCCCGGCTCATCGTCAAGATCGAACTCGGTATCCCCGTCACGAGCGAAGGTCGTATTCCCATCAATCCAGAAATCAATCTGCTCGATAAGATCCGCCTCATTAAAAATGGCAAACAGTGCATCATCAAACTCAATCTTCGCATTAGGATCATCCTGATCCGCAGGAAGATAAATCGTCTGCGTTACCTGGTTGAGCCCACGAGCAAGCACCCCAATCGCGAGTTCACGCTCGTCATAGAGCGCCAAGCGTGTCACCGGCTTAACCAAAATCGTATCGTTCGATGCAGTGCCGATCAGCTGAAGACGCAACTCGCCATCATCAAAGCCATAGGCAATCCCATCATCAGTCAAATCTGGCGAGTCAACAATCCGTGATGCCCAGACTGCGATATCCTCGGTTAAATCAACTCGAAGCGTGCGCTCATAAAGCGTCGGGGTATCACCATACGGCCGCTCGCGGCTGTTGCGTGGATCAACAAACAATGCTGCGTTCGTATCACGACTCACCWCACCAGTGCGAGCATCGAACAAGAGCATWAACGACTGACGAGCGGTGGGCAGCGCAGGATTAATCGCGTCTAGGCCACCATCAATCGCCCCGCCGTTGACTTGTGCATTGTATGGAAAAAATCCTGTTTCTGGAAAGAGCCAATGGTCGGTGTCTTTGATGAAACTCAACTCATCATCGCCGCCATACGCCTGCCAGTTGTACCAATCCGCTCCAAGATCGCCCGCTGAATCACGATCCAAGAGTGTTCGTGATGGCGCATGCCCACGAACCATCCAGAACTCGGGAAGTTCGAGCACCTCGCCAGCAGGGGCAGGAACAAAGACGGCCCGATCAAAGTATGGTAAATCACCAAGTTGCATTGACATGCCAGTACCGGTGCCTGCGGTGGTTGGTTCACGAATCACACCGATTTTGATCGCAGGAATAATCTGCATCTTGCCGATCTGCGGGTCATACACAAAGACCACAGCACTGTCTACACCAGAACGAATCGCCAAATCTCGCGCCATCTTTGAAGACGCCTTGAGCGCGTTGGCGGCCAACGAACGATTCGATGAATACGCCATCGCTTGAAACGCCGGAACAGCGATTGTCAGGATCACAAGCCCGATCACAATCACGACCATAAGTTCAACCACTGTGAATGCGCGATTCAGCCCGAAGCGTGTGTCGTATCGGCTCCTTGTTTTTTTGATCTTTTGTACCATTAGTTTCCGATCTCCACAGCGTTATCAACCCACACACTCTTCCGTAACACCGCGATCTCGTTAATATCTATCGGCACAGGACTCACCCCTAGTGTCTTGGCGAGCAACTCGATACTCTCTGTCCCAAAGAGCCGATCCGGGCCTGCACTGATAATCGCAAACCGGGCTTCACGAAGCTTCATGTTGCCTCCGGTTAAATCGATATCATCGAGCAACATCGGATTATTTAGAACCAGTGAAAGCACAATCGGATCGATCAGAATCGGAGGCAGGTTAAAGTCAAGCTGATCCTCAACAACCAACTGACCGRTATCACTATCGAATCGCCCCCGCTCCCATCGGTAATACCGAAACGCAGTACCAAAGGCATCAACAAGCGATACCAATGCATCCTTCTGATAGTCTTCGTAGAACTCAAACACATCATCATAAGTTGGCGGTGCTGATGTCCCAAGATCATGCTCAGGAACCTCGTTAGGCTCAACATACTRAATCGCAATACGCACGCCCGGACGATCAACATCCATCATCGGCGCAAATCGCTCGCCCGAAGACCGGAACCCAACAGGGTAGCCAACGCCTTGGTATGTACCATCAATCGCAGGGCGAACAAACCCAGGCCCACGCACACCATCGACATCTCGATCGAGTACACCGGTCAGGTAATATGCCAATGAATATTTGCTATAGCGACGATCTTCCCAAGCACCATTATTATCCCATCGAGAACCATTCGCCAGCTTGATCTCGTCGGCTCCGGAACCCTCGCGGCGACGGAAGAAGTTAAAGTCTAAACCTTCCGACCAAACAACAACAGTCTTGTAGTTGTACCCGCCACCGATCTGCTCAAAGATTGGGCCGTCAGAAGCAGCACTGCCATCGAAAAGAACCGGACGATAGTCATCATTCCCCGCACTCACGCTGAGCCCATCATGGACCAAAGGCGGSARGAAYCCRAACTCGKWKCGGAASTKCACCACMGMCTGSRCSARWGCRSWMGYCGAYYGYTYRCTSGCMGMMYKCTTGGCYGWRWTSRKTGCSCGRKTSNANGCCCCRMRMRCMRWMSCCMKRMTCAAAGCGATGATGGCGATCACCACAAGGATTTCCATAAGCGTAAAGCCGGGTCGGCTCATCTTATTGGTGTGTTGTCTGTGATTGATCATCATGATCCTTATCCGTTGCGTTTCTGTTTTCTACATGGCTCTGTATTCGTCTTCAGAGCCTAAAGCACGAGTTCCCCGATAGATTCTTCGTTCTTACTTATCTCATTACCCAAGCGATTCGAGCATCTTGATCATGGGCAAGAACATCGCGACCACGATCGTACCGACCATGACACCAAGCACCACAACCATCAAAGGCTCGATCAGCGATACCAACGCGGCCACCGCAACATCGACCTCTTCGTCGTAGTTGTCAGCGATCTTCAAAAGCATCGCATCCATCTCGCCGGTCTCTTCGCCAACATCGATCATGTTGACCACGATCGCGTCGCAAGTCTTCGATTCACGCAAAGGCGTTGCAAAGGTCTCGCCCTCACGAATCGAGTCATGTACATTGGTCAGTGCCTTCTCGAACACATGATTACCCGATGTCTGTGCGGTAATCGTCACCGCTTCAAGAATCGGAACACCCGCACTAATCAGCGTACCGAGTGTACGAGTAAAGCGAGCAATCACAGTCTTGCGGATCAGCGTACCAAGCACAGGCACCCACAAAACCGTAGTATCAAACACCGCACGCCCCGGAGGCGTCTTGCGGATCAACTTATAAGTCATCCATAAAATTGGACCACCAAAGACAAGAACGGCCCACCCTGGAATCAGGGTCCCATTGCCCGCTACCCATCGACTGGTGTTAATCAATGCCTGGGTCAAACCCGGAAGCTCGATGCCAAAGTCCAAGAAGATCTCTTCAAACTTCGGAATGATCAAAAGCATAATGCCTGTCAAAATCGCCAAAGCCACAAAGATAACCACGGCCGGATAGACCATCGCGCCCTTGATTTTTCGCTTGAGCCGCTCGGCCTTCTCCATGAACTCCGAAAGACGCTGGAGGATTACATCAAGCACACCACCGATTTCGCCCGCATTCACCATCTTCACATACAGATGATCGAATGCCTTGGGAAACTTACCCATCGATTCACTCAACGAACTACCGCCTTCGACTTCCTCAGTCACACCCAAAAGGATGTTCTTGAGCAGGCCCGGCTTCTGCTGACTTTCAAGAATCTGAAGCGAACGCAACAACGGCAAGCCCGCATCCTGAAGCGTTGAAAGCTGACGCGTAAACAACGCGAGATACTTGGGTTTGACGCCGCCAATGGAGAAGCCGCCACCCTTCTTCTTTTTCTTAGGCTTGGCCGCCTTCTCAGCAGCCTTCTCGGCCTTGTTCGAAGATTTCTTGGCCTTCTGCGCCTGGACAGAAGTCGGGAAATATCCCTGCGACTTAATCCGCTGGATCGCCTCTTCAGAACTCGATGCTTCCACCGTGCCCTTCTGTGTTTTTCCAGATGCGTTAAGTGCCTGGTAAGTGTAAGTTGCCATAGTCGTCTACTCCTCGTCCCAAATCAACGCCTAAAACAAAGCCAGCGTTGGTGTCATGCTTAATCAGTTCATGCTCAATCAGCCAATCGAATAGTCTGCTTTACTCGCTGCTATTCATCGTCAAGTGTCTCACGAACAACCTCGTCAATCGAAGTCACGCCTTCATAGAGTGCCATCAAACCGTTATCACGCAATGATCGCATTCCCTTCTTACGAGCAGCGGTGCGAAGCACGGTGGTGCTCGCCTCGCTCATCATCAGATCACGAATCTCATCATCAAAGGTCATAATCTCAAAGAGTGCCATTCGCCCCTTGTATCCCCCACCAACACCAGCAGCACTGCCAGGGCGATAGAACTTCTGACCCACGACATCATCTGGTCGAAGTGCCAACTCCATCAGCTCTTGCTCGTTTGGAATGAACGCCTCCTTCATCTTCGGATCGAGTGTTCGAACAAGACGCTGAGCAACAATGCCCTCAAGGGTCGCCGTCAACAAGAACGGCTCGATCCCCAAGTCAACCAATCGAATAATCGAGCTTGGTGCATCATTCGTATGCAAAGTCGAGAGAACCAAGTGACCAGTCAGCGATGCCTGCACCGCGATCTGAGCGGTTTCCAAATCTCGAATTTCACCAACCAGAATTATATCAGGGTCCTGACGCAAGAACGATCGCAGCGCCTTGGCAAAGGTCAGCCCGACCTCCGAGTTCACCTGAACCTGGCACAACCCGTCGATGTCATATTCAACAGGGTCTTCAGCCGTCAAAATCTTGGTCTCAATATCATTGAGTTCGGACAACGCCGCGTACAGCGTGGTAGTCTTACCAGAACCCGTTGGCCCGGTCACGATCACAATACCATTGGGCTTGCGGATCAAGCCGCGGAAGTTCTCAAGATCGTCCGGGCGGAACCCGACACGATCGAGTGAGAGTTCAACATTGCCCCGGTCAAGCACACGCATTACACACGACTCGCCATAGATGGTTGGCAAAATCGCAACACGAAGGTCAACAGGATTCCCGCCAACCGTCAGTTCAATACGCCCGTCCTGAGGCAATCTGCGTTCCGCAATATCCAAGTTCGCCATGACCTTCACACGACTCGTAATCGCAGTCCCCAAATGCTGGGGTGGCGGGACCATCTCATACAGCACGCCGTCAATGCGATACCGCATCTTGAACTCATGCTCGAATGGCTCAAAGTGGATGTCCGATGCACGATCACGGATCGCCTGGAGCAAGACCAAGTTGAGCAACTTGATCACCTGGTTATCACCAGCTGCATCCATCACCGCATCGAGATCGATCGATTGATCGGAATGCGATGTCAGTTCTTGGAGATTCTTATCTGAAGCCAACGCATTGACCACATCCATCATCGACTCGTTCGTCGCGTAATGCTTCTTGAGCAACGCATCGATCGATTCGGGAGAAGCAACAACCGCTTCGACCTTGGCACCCATCAACAAACGAAGGTCATCGACCGCCTGGAAGTTATCTGGACTCTTGATCGCAATCTTGAGATGGCGCGTCTTCGGATCGTATTCGATCGGCACACAGTGATACGCCTTGGCGTTGTCCGCCGGGATCGCACCAATGGTTTCCTCATCGAGTTCATAATCGGCGAGATCGACATACGCCATCCCAGCCTGACCCGCGAGGGCTTTGGAGATATCGAGATCGGTACAATACCCCAACTCTTTGAGGATCTCACCGATGCGTACCTTATTGGTCCGCCCTCTCTGGATACCGATCGCCTCGTGAACCTGTTCGCGCGTAACCACCTTGAGCTTGGTCAGCACACGCCCGAGTTTCCGGCCTTTGAGTTCAGATGGTTCCATTGATTCACTCCGATCGGGCGTCTTCGCCGATGGTCGTAGGCTACGCCCACGATAAATATGTTCGCAGATAATTGGACACAGGTTCTTGAAAACAGCCCGATTTCAAAGGCTTTATTCGTAGCGACATGTAGATAACGACAAAGAATCGCCGCCGCAACCACTCGCTCGCGGGGCGAAAATCACTCTTCAGGCTCAACCGCGGCCTCAGGATCATCCATTTCTGGGCGACCAATGACCCCACCCGCCTGATGGACCTTGTCACGAAGATCATTCGGATTCTTGCACTTGTCGATCATTTCCATCGCCGAAATCATACCTTGTGAGTACAACGACCACAGATGATCATCAAGCAACTGCATCCCGTATTTCTTCCCGGTCTGGATCGCCGAGTCGATCCGATAACTCTTGTTATCACGAATAAGGTTTGCAATCGCTGGTGTAATGACCAAGAACTCATAGGCAGCGACCATACCTTTGGTATCGATTCGTGCCATAAGCACCTGAGAGAGCACCGCCAGCAAGGCGGTCGAAAGCTGGACTCGAATCTGGTTCTGCTGAGTCACCGGGAACGCATCGACCATACGGTCGATCGTCTTGGCTGCACCAGTGGTATGCAAGGTCCCGAACACCAAGTGACCCGTTTCCGCAGCTCGCACCGCAGCCTCAATGGTCTCAAGGTCACGCATTTCACCCACCAAGATCACATCGGGGTCCTGACGCAACGCTCGGCGAAGGGCTTCAGCAAAGCTGGGCACATCGTTGCCAACTTCACGCTGATTCACAATCGATTTCTTGTGCACATGGTAATATTCGATCGGATCTTCCATCGTCACAATGTGACGATCCATCGTCTGATTGACATAGTCGATCATTGTTGCCAGCGAGGTCGTCTTGCCCGAACCAGTTGGCCCGGTCACAAGGAACAACCCACGAGGTCGGCGAATCAGATCCCTACAAATATCCGGCAGCCCAATCTCATCAAAGGTCAAAAGCCGGTTCGGGATCTGACGAAGCACGATCGCGATATCGCCGCGTTGACGGAACACCGAAACACGGAACCGAGCAGCATCGCCATAGGCAAAGCCAAAGTCGGTGCCGCCCTCTTCTTGAAGCTCTTGTTGATTGCGCTCAGGCGTGATCGATTTCATCAACGAAACCATGTCATCCGAATCGAGGACCTTGGTCTGCAAGTTGCGCAATCCGCCATTGAGACGGATTGTTGGCTGACGCCCTGTGGTCAGGTGAAGGTCAGACCCGCCGGTTTTCACAACCGTATCAAGCAATCTGTCAATTTGAACTGTGGACATTGTTCACTACTCCTGTTATCTCAAATCCCGCTCACCATCAATAGACTATGAGCAGTTGGTTTTCTTCTGCTTATTCTGACTGGCTTACACGGGCAATCTCTTCTGGCGTGGTGACGCCCTTGAGTACCTTGAGCCGTCCGTCTTCGACAAGTTCTTTCATACCCGCAGCGACCGCAGCGATACGAATCTTCGATGCCGGCGCCTGCTGGAAAGCAAGCTCGCGGATCTCAGCGTTCATGATCATCATCTCGAAGATCGCTTTTCGCCCTTTGTATCCGCCAGGCGCTTCGTCACAAGATACGGCTGTATAGACCTTGCCCAACGCATCTTCCGCCGACAGATCGATCAGGCTCAAATACTTGTGATCAAGCTCTTCTTCGGTTGCCAATCGCTTGCTCTTATACAGCACGCGGATCAGCCGCTGGGCCATAACCGCCTGAATCGAACTGGCAACAAGGAACGGCTTGATCCCCATGTCAATCAATCGAGTCATCGCACTGGGCGCATCATTGGTATGCAAGGTCGAGAACACCAAGTGACCGGTCAAAGCCGCCTGAATCGCGATCTCGCCCACTTCTTTATCTCGAATTTCACCGACCAGAATCACATTGGGAGCCTGGCGAAGCATCGAACGAAGGATCTCGGGGAACCCGAATCCGATGTTCTCACGAACCTGACACTGATTGATGCCATCGAAGTTGTATTCGACGGGATCTTCAGCGGTAATAATCTTCTTGTCTGGACGGTTCAACACATCAAGAGCCGAGTACAGCGTAGTGGTCTTACCAGAACCGGTAGGCCCGGTCACCAAGAAGATGCCATTAGGTCGGCGAATAACCCGGTTGAATGCCTCGAGATTCTCAGGCTCAAAGCCAAGGTTCACAAGACCAATTCGAACTGCATCTGGACGCAAAATACGAAGCACGACCGACTCGCCGTGATATGTAGGACACGCCGACACACGGAAGTCGATACCGATCTCATCAACATAGATCTTAATTCGACCGTCTTGAGGCACTCGTTTTTCAGCAATGTTCATCCCGGCCATCAGCTTAAGCCGCGAGAGAATCGCGTTCTGCATGCGCTTGGGCAGGTTATCGCGTTCGATACACACACCATCGATCCGATACCGCAAACGAACACGATCGGCCATTGGCTCAATGTGGATGTCACTGGTTCGGTTGCCGACGGCTTCTTCGAGAATCCTGTTCACCAGTTTCACGATCGGCGAATCTTCCGAAGACACATCAATCGAACGGTCCATCGAACGATCGAGCGAACGATCAATCGAGCGGTCGATCGAATCGGTCACCAGCGAGCCGCCATCGGTCATTGATGGAGCATTCGAGACCCCAGGAGCCGCCGCAGAGCCAGCGCTGCCGCTCTCTATATAGTTACGGATCTGCGATTTGGTCGCGAGCATCGGCTCGACATCCATGTTTAGGCGGAACCGAAGGTTGTCGAGCATCTCCAGATCCATCGGATCATGAATCGCCAAACGCATCTTTCCACCAGATTTACCCAATGCAAGCACCAGATGCTTCTTCATCACGGCTTTGTCGAGTGCCTCATCATCAATGAGCTTGGAAATTCGCTCGTTGGTGAGATCGACATACTTCATGCCATACTGGGCTGCGAGGGCTTTGACCACTTGCATTTCGTCAAGTGTGCCCAGATCGACGAGTGCTTCGCCGAACCGTTTGCCGGTCTCTTTGGAGTGTTTGAGCCCCTGATCTGCCTGCTCGGCGTTAATCGCCCCTTGAGCAACCAGTATTTGTCCAAGCTTTTTACGACTTCTTGCCATATGTACGCTCAATCCTCATTGGAAATAAAACGGAACAGTCCCGATCAGGTGACACTATAGGGGCACCAATCGCCAGCATACACATTTATACGCATGCGATCTCGGGTCCTATTGATCAATTTCGCACCTATTGGGGCGACGATGACTCTACGATTCGATTGTGGATGCTGTTCCACCCTATTGGGATCAAGGTGAGGTTTATGGCGAGTACAGACGAAGCGACATGCAGACTATTGATCACCGCCGGGCCAACCTACGAGCCGATTGACGCGGTCCGGTTCATTGGAAATCGCTCGTCTGGTAAACTGGGTATCGCGTTGGCCGACCATGCCCAAGCCCAAGGCTGGGCGGTCACCCTCTTGCTTGGACCCAATACTTCCCAACCAACGAACCCGAATGTCCAAACAATCCGATTTGAATCGACATCTGATCTCGAATCACTCCTGCAAACTCATTTGCCTCAGGCAGATACGCTCATCATGGCGGCAGCGGTCGCAGACTTTCGCCCGCCCCCCGATTCAGTCAACACGACCGATAAACGCCGACGCGAAGGCAACGACTGGACACTCATCCTCGAACCCACCCCAGACCTGCTTGCGGGGTGTTCAAAGCTTGCCAGAGCGGATCAGTTGTTGGTTGGTTTTGCGCTTGAGCCTCGGGATCGGATGATTCCTTCTGCGATGCAAAAGCTTGAACGAAAAAAAATCGATCTGATCGTCGCCAATGCGCTCGAAACAATGGACTCTGACTCGATCGAGGCAACACTTCTGGGCAACCCTGATCGCGGGATATCATACCAACGATCAACACCCGGAAAAATCACCAAAGCCTCGTTCGCAGAATGGCTTATCGAACACATCACCCCACTGACTCACCAACGCATGGGCGTCTCAACGGAATCCACATCCAATGGCTGAAAACGGACCACACGACAACGCTGACAACAACCGCGATCCTCAACCAGAAGGCCGCGATGGCCAGAACGATGGCCCAAAGGACGGCAACCAAAGTGGCGGCCAAGGCGGCGACCAAGACGGAGGCTACTTCAGCGAAGGAAACCGCAGCAGCCAAGGCTCAGGCCAAGGTGGTCGACCTGATGACAGGTCGGACAACAGGTCTGGCGGTAGATCAGGTGGAGGCGGATATCAAGGCGGCGGCTACAGCGGCGGCGGTCAAGGCGGCGGCCAACGAGGATACCAAGGCGGTGGTGGTTACAGCGGTGGCGGGCAACGCGGATACCAAGGACAAGGCGGACAACAGGGCGGACAACAAGGGGGCTACCAAGGCAGAAGTGGCGGAGGCTACCAAGGCGGAGGCGGAGGCCAAGGTGGCGGTGGCGGCGGATACCAAGGTGGATATCAGGGCGGAGGCCAAGGTGGTGGCGGAGGCGGATATCAGGGTGGCCAACAACGAGGCGGATACCAACAAGATCGGCCTCAGCAAGGCGGATATCAACAGGGTGGGCATCAGCAGGGCGGCGGATATGGTGGCGGCCGACCAGACTCCCGAGGCGGATACCAAAATAGAGATCAAGGATATCAAGGCGGTGGCGGCGGTGGTGGCTACGGCGGCGATCGACGCGATGACCGAAGAGACGACCGACGCGATGAGCGTGACGAACGCGTGCGCTATCCAAAGCCAGATATCATCGAAAAAGATAACTTCGTGCTTTTGGTCAACAAGCCGGCAGGCATCGCAACGCGCAAGGGCGAATCCCCCACGCTTGTCGATATGGTCGAAGAACTCTCGGGTGCTCGCAAGCGCATGATGCGTGTGGCGCACGAGCTTGATGCACAAGCATCGGGGATCGTTCTGTTTGTCGCGATGCGTGATAGCGAAGATTCGCCTCGCACGCAGACACATCCAGAAACAAGCTATCTCGCACTCGTCGAAGGCATATTCTCTGAAGATGCTGCCCAAATTGGCGAAACCATCACCGGCACAGTCTCCCACTCCTCTGGATTGGGCGCAACGCCAAGCACGCATATCCGTGTGGTCGAAACCGGGAACGGGCTGAGCCTCTTGCGTGTTCGCGCAAGACCAGACCTGCCYGAACAAATCCGTGAGCATCTGGCCAAAGCCGGACATCCGATCGTCGGCGATCACAAGCACGGCTCATCTCGCGACGATCTCCATCGCCTTGGGCTTCATGCCAATGGCGTTCGGATCAGCCACCCTGAAGAAGACAAAACAACGCGGTACAAATGCCCCGCGCCTGCATCCTTCTGGATGGCGATGGGAATCAATCCGCCAGCGGATGCTGCGATCAATGCGTCAGTCGAACAAGACCCTTCGCATGTCAAAAAGGGCTGGGACCATGTCGCGGGCTGGTATGACAATCTGATCGCACAACGCGGATCTGATCACCATACCAAAATCATCTTGCCCGGCGTGATGAACATGCTCGATCTGCAATCCAATGAACGCGTGCTCGATGTTGCCTGTGGCCAGGGCGTGATGAGCGAATACATTGTCATGCACTCGGATGTTGACGATGTTCTTGGTACCGACATCTCGGACGCCTTGATCGAAACAGCCAACTCCCGAGCAACCGATCGAACCTCATACAAAGTTTGGGACGCATGCGAACTCTCCAAGCTTGACCATGAGCCTGTCGATGCTGCGACCTGTATCATGGCACTGATGAACATCGAGCATCTTGATGCAGTCTTCCAGGGCGTATCCGATCGACTCAAGCCCGGTGGCCGATTTGTATGCGTGATCTCGCATCCCGCATTCCGAATTACCGGCGGCTCAGCGTGGGGCTGGACAATGGACGAACGCACAGGACAGCAAGTCCAGTTCCGCCGAATCGACCAGTACCTTGTCGAACAATCACGAACAATCGTGATGAACCCAGGTGAAGTCTCCAAGGGCAAAGCTGCCGTCACCACCATCACCCATCACCGCCCACTGAGCAGCTATGTCAACGCTGCATCCCAGAGCGGCATGGTGATCGATGGCATCGAAGAATGGGCAAGCCAGCGGTCAAGTGAGCCGGGCCCTCGTGCAGCTGCCGAGAACAATGCCCGCCGCGAGATCCCGTTGTTCATGGCGATCCGTTGTCGCAAGCCAGAATAAGCTCCCAACCCCTGGACATGAAAAACGGATCACTGATGTTCAGTGATCCGTTTTTATATGTAGATATTTTGAGCTGCGAGATCAGTCCTGCAAGCTGCGCATGTAGATGATGACATTGTTAAGGTCTTCGTCTGTCAATGTTGGGTCGCCGCCACTTGGTGGCATCGGTGCGTTGCCTGCGCTCATTGGATCGTCGATTGTCCGTCCAGCACGAATAAACGCGAGGAGTTCTGTATCCGACGAGTTTTTGATAAACTCGCTGACGATCCAGTTCTTGCCGAGGTTTTCAACACCGACTCCGCCTTCGCCATGACAAGCGAGACAGGTCTTGTTGTAGACCACTTTGCCCTTTGCCTTGGCAAAGGTGTTGGAATCGACCGCTGGTGCAGCGGTTGTGCCAGTTGCTTGAGTTTCACCTTCACCGCCACAGCCGGACAGCAGTGCGAGCGAAGCGACGATTGAGAGAGCAGTCATTGTGCGTTTCATATTTTTCCTCCAAGCAAGAATCAGTCCTGCATCGCAGTATATGTCATCTATTGAGGCCAAGTATAATGAGAATGAAAATCAATACCCACTAGGTGATTGCCATTTCGATTGTGATTCCTATACTCTGTCCGCTGTCAGGTTTTCCTGGCCGATTGCGGGTGTAGCTCAATGGTAGAGCGTCAGCCTTCCAAGCTGAATGTTGTCGGTTCGAGCCCGTCCACCCGCTTTGCGAACAAAACGACCCGACTGGGTCGTTTTTTTGTAGTTGATGCGAATGGAGAACTCAAGATGATTTCAAGAACTTGTCCGGAACTGATGGCTGTCGCTCGTGGGGATCAACCCGCCGACTTGGTCTTTGTCGATGGACAAGTGGTCAATGTGTTTACTCGAAAGATCGAGCGTGTGAGCGTGAGCATCTTTGGCGGGCGGATCGCAGCGATTGGCCCAGGTCCATTTGATGCAAAAGAAACGATCAATCTCGATGGGCGGTACATTGCTCCGGGCTTGATCGATGCCCATATGCATGTCGAATCGACGATGATGATGCCTCGCGAGTTTGTACGCGTCGCTGCCCCCCACGGCACCACCGGCGTCGTCTTCGATCCTCACGAAATCGCCAATGTGCTTGGCATGAACGGCATCAAGCTATTGATGGATGCGAGTGTTGGGCTGCCGATGAATATCATGTTCGCAGCTTCATCATGTGTGCCATCGTCAGCCTTTGAGAACTCCGGCGCCCGGCTCGAAGCCGATGACCTCAAGCCGATGTTCGATGACCCAAGAGTCGTCGCGCTCGCAGAAATGATGAACTTCCCCGGCGTATTCCTTGGCGACCAAGCGATCCTTGCCAAAGTCAAACTCGGGCTCGATCGTGCGATCGTCGATGGACACTGCCCAGGGCTTTCTGGATCTGCACTCGGTGCGTATGTTGCTGCTGGTATTAGTTCAGATCATGAATGCACCACGCCAGAAGAAGCGATCGAGAAGGTCGGGCTTGGGCTTCGTGTTTTCTTACGCGAAGGCAGCGCAGCGAGAAACCTTGAAGCACTCGTAGGCGTGGTCAATAGCGAGAACGCGACGCGATTCTGCTTCTGCACTGATGACCGCCACCCGGGCGATTTACATCGCGAAGGCCACATCGATCATGTCGTTCGCAAAGCGATCACACTCGGGCTCGACCCGATTACGGCTCTGGCGATGGGTTCGCTTCATGTCGCGGATCACTATCGCCAACCAGATCTCGGCGCGATCGCGCCGGGGCGACAAGCGGACATGATCGTGTTCGATGATCTCGCAGATATTCGCCCGACGAGTGTGTACTGGCAGGGCACACTCGTTGCCCAAGACGGAGCGATTTCTGAAGGCGCATTGGATCAAGCACAGAAGCCGGATGAYTCATTCAGCCGAGGCTCGGTCAAAATCAGTTCAGATTTCACAAGCCGATCGCTTCAAATCGTCGCCAAAGAAAACACAAAGCTCATCCGAGTCATCAAAGCAGACCCGCACCAGCTTATCACCGGCGAACAGCATTTCAAGCCTATGATTCTCGATGGTTTCTACATCGCAGACCCATCGCAAGACATGCTCAAACTCGCGGTTATCGCTCGCCATGGAACCTCCGATGGAATCGGGCTTGGCTTTGTGACCGGCTTTGGCATGACCAACGGCGCACTGGCGAGCACGGTCGGACACGATGCGCACAACCTTGCGATTGTTGGCACAAACGATGCCGACATGGTCATCGCCGCACGAGCCTTGGAAGAAGCAGGAGGCGGGCAATGCGTTGTTCTCGATGGAACAGTCATTGGAATGATGCCCTTGCCAATCGCAGGATTAATCTCTGACGCCAACGCGATGGAACTCATCGAACAACAAGACGCATTGCTCGCAAGCGTTCAACACACCGGCTGCACGATCGAAGATCCGTTCATGCCTTTAAGTTTTTTACCCTTGCCGGTCATCCCAAAGCTCAAGCTGACAGACCTTGGCTTGGTCGATGTTGAACAACAACGCATCGTCACACTCGAAGTCTAACGATTCGCAAATCACTCAACTCATAGACGCAGCACACTCGATTGTTTTTGCTGCGCGCATTGGCGAATCTTCGCATGCGTATTGCTGGACGATTCGATCTTGAAGCGATCGCAACTCATCACAAGGTTCAAAGAGAGCGTCAATAAGTTGGCAAATCGAGCTTGTCCGTATTGGCTTGGCCCCATCAAAAACTTCCTGGATCGAATCATTCGCTGCTTTATTCGCAGCCTTATCTGCCCCATCCAATGCTTTCATCGCTTGTAAATCTTGCTCGACCCCTTCGCTACAACTGCCATCCAATCGCCAAGCAGTTGGAATCCACAACGGCCAGGGATGGGGATGAATAATCCCGGTTGGCTTGTTTGCCAACATCGACTCTATCGCGAGCGTCGATGCGCTCGTCAACACAGCCTGCACACTCGCCAAAGATTCCGCAAGATCACCCTGATCAACTGCGACACCTATTTCTTGTGCAAGCTGTTGATCTATCCGCCATCGAATCTGAAATCCATTCCGAGTTCCCTCTTCTAGAATCTCCTTCAATGATGCGAGCAATCGTGCTCTGCCTCCAGCAGTAAACGCAGGCTGATTGGCGGTCGCCACGAGCAAGCCATCGGGCTGATGTTCACACTGGCACGCCTTGACCCGATCAGCAAACCCGTTGAGCCGAACGAGCCCGGTAGCCGACGCTCTGTTTCCTAAGGCTTCAAATATCCTTCGATCATGCTCTCCCGATGCAAGCACGACATCTGCTGGGGCTGGTCGTAAGAACTGGTTTTCTACGCCTTGGTTAAGGAATGTGTTTGCATATTCAAGCACGCCATCCATCAACAACACCGTTGGTTTGTTTTCACTCCCAGCAGCCTCAACAACCTTCCTTGCATGCGCCTTCACACAATCTCGATGCACAATGACATCAACCCCCGCTGCTTGTTCTGATGACAAAAAAACCGGGCCTTGCCTTTGTAGAAAATCAGTCGTAACACCCACGCCACAATCTGACAAAGCCTGTGCAACTCCATCAAAATAATGCGCATGCTGCCCAAGCCCAATAAGCAATGCCTTGGGCTTCTTTGAACCGGGTTTGATGGGAGAGTCTGCCATATCTGTTCTATCGAAAAAGATCGGTCAACAACGCCATTCTTATGTTGTCAGATGTTCAACATGTCACACAAAACGCCCTTTGCGTTAAACAAAGAGTGTTTTTAGTTCTCACGGGGTGAGATCTCGCATATATGGCATTGTGTCTCCCAGGGCTCTTCGAGCCCCCGGTATTACGAGCCTCTTTGCCCCGTAGCGTAGGGGGGGGCAGCAGTTTGCTGTGGGTTTTGATGTCCGTTTTGTCCGGTTTTTTGAGCGATAATCGGTGTTGGTTCTCGCTAGAATCGCCCATGAATGTGGCAATACCAACTATTTCTGCCGATATGAACCTTGTCCAAACGCCGCGACCTGGACATCGCAAAACACGGCGTGTATCACCGAGTTCCCGGAGTTTGTGGCACCGATTGACTCGAGGTGATCCAGAGCTCTTTCGATTAAACATCGAAATCAAAGAGCAGGAAAGAGCCGCCTGAAGACCAAACACAATGCCTCAAACATGCCACACAAACTCGCTGGCCCCATTCTGCCATTCAGCTGCAACCCCCATTTAACGATTGTCCCAATGCCTATAGACAAGCCATGCCCAGATCGGTAAACTCTGTGTATCAAATGARATCGACTCAGTTYAATCCYGGTTCTTGGCTGCTGCTRATRGTTTTYAGYATCCARGCSATYTYGCCGGGARTTRCTGGYGGYTTGCARCTYTGCATCGGATGCGACGGCTCTGGATTCGCRTTCGARAGCATGATCGCCCCATCTCCTRCSRSCACCGCAGATGSRYGCTGCTCGGGCACCAKCGAGAGYACMAACCAAACCAACGASTCAGTKGAATACCGTGACGATCAGYRYCATGATCAATCAATCAACTGCCGATGCATCAAGGTCTCTATCGACTCGTCCGTATTTCTACCCCATCGCAACTCAACACCCCGACCAGCGGAGACCTCCCCACTCCAAGTCGCGATGTTCGACCATCTACTCCCTCATGCACCAGTCACCCGAGGGCTTTCGCCGCGAGCACCGCCTGATGCTAATCCATATAGGCTGGTATGCACCCTGCTCTCCCAGCGGACATCATTGCTCGTCTAAATCCATGACATATACACCAGAATCCTTCTGCTTGGATTCGACTCAGTGCGCCAATCAACCGATGCGTGCACATTCTCCCCGTATATTCATGGAGCACGAATGACTCGGAATTATCTTCGGCTATCCGCCATCACCATCAGCACTTCAACCGTCCTCAGTGGGTGCGCTGGCACTTTGTCTGAACATGGTTTCCAGGATCGGCTTAGCCGATATGGACTCCCCTTGCCAGCAGAGATCCATACGCCCCACACAACTACGCCCTCAATCTCCTCGCCGCAAACATCATCCGGCTCTGGCAGTGTGCTCCTCAACGAGCACAACTTACTGCTTGCTGATCTGCTTGACTATGCGATGCATACGAATCCAAAGCTGAGTTCCGCTCGTTGGGCTGCAGGAGYCGCCACTGGGCAAGTTTGGCAAGCGGGTCTGTATCCGAATCCCAGAGTCGAACTAAGCTCCGGCGAAATTGGATTTGAGGGCGACTCGGCCAATACGATGCTGAGCATCACCCAACCAGTTCTCATCGGCGGGCGACTTGAAGCTGCCAAGGCAAGCGCGATCTCCCGCGAGGCTGTGATGCTCGCCGAGATTCAGAGCGTCCAAAGGGAAATCTTTGGGCAGATTGCTGTTCGTCACGCCCGCGTGCTCGACCGGTCGAATCAACTCGAGCTTATCGACGAGCTCATCGAGATCGCCCAAGAGACACTATCAATCGCAGAGACGCGGTTTGAAGCTCACGCGGCTTCAGAACCGGATGTCATCCGACCCCGTGTTGCCGTGTATCAACTCCACGCTGATCGACACCGTATCTCCAACGAGCTCAGCACAGCCCAGACCCAGCTCGGGATTTTGCTCAATAGAGGCCCGATCAGCTCTCAACAGCTCTCTGGTGATATCCCCCTTGACCCTCCATCGCTCAACCAACGCGCGTTGCTCGCAGCGATTGATGCAGATCACCCCGCGATCATCGTTGCCGATCGTGAGATCGCAGCGGCCCAAAGCGAGATTGATTCTCTCCGCGCCCAACGGATCCCCATGCTCAATATCACTGCCGGCATCGGATACAGCGAAGAAGGCGATCAGGGCATCGTTGAGCTCGGGATTGGCGCTCAGATCCCACTCTGGGATCAGCGCCAAGGCGATATTATGTCCGCTCGGTTTTCCCTCATGGAGCAGAGGCAAACCCGGGTCAATCTTCGCAACCAACTCGCATCACAGCTCGCACAAGAACTTGGTGACTACAACGCTGCGAAGGATCAGCTGCAAGTTATGCGAGATCAAATCGTGCCCGATTCTCAGCGAGCCTTCGACCAGATACACGAAGCATACCGCGCCGGGCGAGTGTCATTTATCGATGTACTCGACTCTCAGCGTACCCTTATTCAATCCCGACGGCTCCTCRCCGAGTTCGCTGGGCAGRCRTCTATCGCCAAAGCGAAGATTGCGACCATCACCGGATCAACTCCGATCGCTTCAACAGGCGATCAAAGCACAGTTTCAAACTCACCCATTCACTCACTCAACCCAGCCGCCCCAGAAGGGGCAGAGGCCAATCAATGAACATCATCAAATCAAGCTTTTTCATCGCCGCACTTGTGTTTCTAGTCACCATCGGTGGCTGTAGCGAGAATAGTGATACCGCTGCAAGCGCGACGAGCACAGTGAGTGCCGACGGGCGATGCGATCACGAGATCAAAGCCGAGCTCTGCCCGTTCTGTAACCCHGAGATGCTCGAAGCAGAAGGRTTCTGCGGAACGCACGGCTTCCCCGAAGCGATCTGTGCACAGTGCAAGCCATCGATCAAAGTAGCCTTCCGCGCCCAAGGCGATTGGTGCGACGAGCACAAGCTGCCCGAATCCCAGTGCATSGAGTGCAACCCTSARCTTGSAGARAACATCAAGCCCGGCGAGCACGGCACCGCAATCCMMAGCRCCGATACACWRACRCCACTGGGMAACTGTGAGCACAAWATCGCCGAAGCCAAATGCCCGTTCTGCACYCCATCGCTCATMGAGTCAGATGGGTTCTGCAACGGGCAYGGCGTCGCTGAGGCTCTSTGCGTAAAATGTCGGCCWTTTATGCAAGTYGCATTTGARGCRAACRRWGACTGGTGCKCSRMMCAYAACACTCCAGAGTCACAGTGCGCCACCTGCAAYCCATGATCYATAAYTTAGGAGRYAATCCGATGAAYAAKGYATTTSGAACTGGAATGRTAGTGGTTGCGGCGATCTTGACCCCAGCGCTCACGGCTGCTCAACCAAGCCCACCGAATCAAACTACTCAGCTCAATGGTTTCGAGAAACAAGAGGACGCCCCTTGCGAGCACGGAGTGGAARCCTCCAACTGCTCAATATGCAGTCCKGGATTCTCWGACCCCGCGGCGAATCCCCGYCGGTTCCGCGAGGCGCCTTCGGTCAGTTGTTCGACGGCGAGCACCATTGTAACGCTCTCCTCGCCTGCGGTTTCTCGAACCGCAGGCTTCGAGTTCGCGACGGTRAAAACYCAGAAYCTTGTGTATGAACTCAGACGCAACGCYGAGATCACATACAACGCGAACCAATATGCACGACTCTCCTCYCGCGCCCCGGGCGTCATCGTCAARGTACTCAAAGATCTCGGGGATCAAGTCGAARCGGGCGARGTGATYGCGATCATCGATTCGATGWCGCTGGGCTCTGCCAAGGCGGATCTCCTCCAAGCCACAGAACTCCTCGCACTCTGGCRAGCGAATGCAGAGCGRGAACAGTCKCTGATGCAMAARGGAGCAAGCACAGAAAGRGCSGTRCTYGARGCAAAGACCAGCYTWGSCRAAGCACGCATCTCAGTYTCGCGAGCCCGYCAGCATCTYCTYAATCTTGGGCTCGATGARMKTACAATCGGWAAAGTTATTGAGGACMGCGACACAGGATCYATGCTTCAAATCACCGCCCCMTTTTCAGGAAAACTCGTCGATCGATCTGCGGTGATGGGCGAGGTCGTCGACGAGAACGACATGCTCTTTACCATCGCGGAYACMTCACTYATGTGGGCRATGATCGATCTCACHGAGGCCGATCTCGCKGTWRTCCGAAAGGGCCARCGGATTGAGTTCAGRCTCGACAGYTATCCRAGCCGATCATTCCCSGGAACCCTCACYTGGATCAGCACGCAACTSRATCARAAAACACGGACCATCCGCGCCAGGACAGARCTKGACAACGGCGGGCAGATGCTCAARGCGTWCATGTTYGGACACGCCAGARTWARCACYGGRGGCGGATCGAAGGCRGTCACAGTTCCCAAGGACGCGGTGCAATGGGAAGGRTGCTGCAATGTCGCATTCATCCGTGCSAACRAMGARGGCACCATCTTCRAACCAACMAGGCTCRYTCTGGGRTTTGATGCTGGCGATCGCTACGAGGTGCTCTCTGGGCTCACSGGCGGCGARACRRYYGTGACCAAGGGGAGYTACATCCTYAAAAACGAGATCCTMAAGGATGCMGTGGGCGCAGGCTGCTGCGAAGTTGACCACCTATCCGACTGAGAAAACGGGCTGAGACCATTGCAAAAGATACTCCGTTGAAGCAAATACTCCGCTTCTACGGCCAAACAGATAAGGCACCCGCATATGTTGAACTGGATCATCAAGTGGTCACTCCAGAACCGCCTCGTCGTACTGCTCGGCACCCTTGGATTTGTCATCTGGGGCGGCTACTCAATGTTGCATTTGCCCATCGATGCATTCCCCGAYACGACRCCCGTGCAGGTGCAGATCAATACCAYCGCCCCATCGCTCACCCCMGAGGAGATCGAGCAGCARGTCACMATCCCRGTCGAAACRGTGATCTCRGGATTACCKGGGCTCATCGATGTCCGMTCAATCTCACGCTTYGGMCTCTCGCAACTSACCGTCACTTTCAARGACGGAACAGATATMTATWTTGCGMGACAAGTCATCARCGARCGGCTCARCTCCGCCAAACTRCCRATCGGAATCGGACGMCCCGAGATGGGTCCGATGGCGACGGGGCTYGGAGAAATCTTCCATTACATCGTTACTGGCAAGGGCGATAATCCGGCGAGCTTGACCGAGCTCACCACMCTCCAAGAGTGGGTCATCRARCCRCAGCTCAGACAGGTCCCMGGTGTTGCTGAGATCAAYACYTGGGGCGGKCGCAAGAAGCAGTACGAAGTMGTGATCGATCCGGCCCGCTTGATCAAGTACGAGTTTTCAATTGATGATGTGGCTCAAGCCCTCARACGCAACAACCTCTCRGTKGGAGGAGGRCAGATAWCACGCGCGGGCGAATCTACGCTCGTCCACGGCGTCGCCCTCACCACCAMCACAAGTCAGATCGSCGACATCGTCATCGATTCGATCAACGGCACACCGATCTACATTCGAGACATCGCCRATGTRCGCATAGGGTATGAGATYCGCCGSGGSGCWGTCACCKMTCAAGGTGAGGGCGAGGYTGTCCTCGGGCTYGGTTTTATGCTCATGGGCGAGAACAGCCATGAAGTSACGAGGAATCTTCACAACCGGCTMGAAGAGATMMAATCCACRCTGCCCAGCAATGTTGARTGCAGGATCGTCTACGAGCGTACAAAGCTGATCGATCATGTCATYCATACGGTCCAAGAAAACCTGATYTTGGGCGCGATCTTWGTSATCGCGGTGCTCTTTGTGTTTTTAGGWAATATCCGAGCTGCYCTGATCGTCGCACTCGCGATCCCGCTYGCGATGCTCTTCTCGTTTAGCATGATGRCCCAGTTCGGGATCGCCGCBAGCYTGCTGAGCCTSGGCGCRATCGACTTCGGGCTCGTCGTYGACAGCACGGTCATCATGACCGAAAACTGTGTGCGTCGGATTGGGGAGGACAACGAGCRVGGAAGTAAGCGATCCATCATCGACATCGTGCGAGACGCGGCYGTCGAAGTCCGCAAGCCCACNATGTTCGGCGAGTTGATCATCATGATCGTCTTCGTTCCCATTCTKATGCTCGAAGGCGTCGAAGGAAAAATGTTCCGCCCGATGGCCCTCACCGTBATCTTCGCCCTCGCGAGCTCRATGCTCTTTTCRCTCACCTTGACCCCHGTGCTCTGYAGCCTKTRCCTCGGGCGGCGCATCAAGGWAAAGGAAAACCGAATCGTCCAACTCGCCCAGTGGATCTACCGACCATTCGTGCGATTCGCACTKCGTATGAGGGTGCTCACYCTTGTGTTCGGGATGAGCGTTATCGCGGGCGGGGCTGTGGTATTCACTCAACTCGGTTCATCCTTCCTCCCCCGYCTCTACGAAGAAGCGATCGCGGTGAATCTTGTTCGGCTCGCGGGCGTAGATCTYGATCTGTCWACCGATTACAACAGYCGGATMGAGCARCTGCTCCTCGACGARTACCCAGACGAGGTCGACCATATCTGGAGYCGGGTAGGAACCGCYTCCGTTGCSACYGACCCYATGGGRCTTGAGATGACCGATACYTTTATGACCCTCCACCCTCGGGAACWMTGGACYTCCGCWGAGACCCARGCAGAACTCACYMGRCAGATGGCCKACACRCTCGAACARCTYCCGGGCATCCGAGCRATCTTCACCCAACCGATCGAGATGCGYATGAACGAGATGGTTGCTGGGGTGAGAGCCGATCTGGGCGTCAAGATTTACGGCGACGATCTCGAACAACTCCGCGCTATCGCGTTGCAAATCCAGAGCGTGCTTGACACCATCCCCGGCTCAGCCGATGTCTCAACCGAACAGATCACCGGGGCACCGCTGCTGACAATCAAGGTCGACCAGCAAGCAATCGCACGGCATGGGATCCCGGCGCAACATGTCCTTGAAATTGTTCAAGCCCTCGGCGAGATCCGAATTGGCGAGGTTCGTGAGGGACAACGCCGATTCGATATGACCATTGAGCTTGATGATCGATATCGCCAAGACCCCAATGCGATCGCCGATATCATCATCCCCACCCCCCGCGGCGAACGCATCCCGCTGGGAATGCTCGCGAGCGTCGAGCAAACAGAAGGACCCTCCGTGATCAACCGCGACTGGGGCAAACGACGCATCGTCGTCCAGTGCAATGTCCGTGGTCGGGACCTGGGTGGATTCGTCAAAGAAGCCCGCGAGCGGATCGAGATGGATATCGCGATGCCCGCAGGCTACTACACCCGCTTCGCCGGGCAGTTCGAACATCTCGAACGCGCATCGCAAAGGCTAAAAGTCATCGTCCCGCTCGTCGTCGTCCTGATCTTCACCCTGCTCTACTTCAGCATCGGGACTATCCGAGACGCTCTGATCGTGCTCACGGGTGTACCGTTTGCACTCGTTGGCGGCGTAGTGGCGCTGCGGATTCAAGGGCTCGAACTCACGATCTCAGCCGCGGTCGGCTTTATCGCGGTGTCCGGGGTCGCGATGCTGAGCGGGCTCGTCCTCGTCGCTTGTATCCGCCAACGAATCGCCGAGGGCTTGTCGGTCAACGAGGCCATTGAGCGGACGCGCCTGATCCGCCTGCGCCCGATCCTCATGACCGCGTTCGTAGCCTCACTTGGCTTCGTCCCAATGGCACTCAACACAGGAGTTGGCGCAGAGATCCAGAGGCCGCTCGCGACGGTCGTCATCGGTGGCATTATCGCTGACAACCTGMTGACATTATTCATGCTGCCTGCGATGTATTCATTGTTTGGATCAAAGCAAGTCGAGCAATAGAACTTAAAAAACAGCCCTCTTCGAAACACTATCAGAGACATTTTTCTGAATCTGCTAACAAAAACTGAGGCGGGAAAACCCAAAATAACCAGACAATCAGCTCATGGTGATACGAAATTCTTCGTCTTGAAATCACAGTCAGAGAGCGGCGACACTCTGCTATACTTTGCAATCCATATATAGATAGGACCTTGCATGACACGCCAAATCTTGATCATCCTATTCACCCTTATACTCTCTACTAAACCGCTCCTTGCTAGGGCTGAGGCTCCTGTGCCCATGCCGAAGATTGGCCAAGTGCTCAAGCTCGATCGCGTTGGCATTGGCCGTCGTTCTACCGTCAACACAGATTCCATCGAGCACATGATGGCCTTGGGTGTATTTACTCCGCCTCAAGCCGGCGATGAAGTCATCGCGCCCGACGGCACCATCCATCAGTGGAAAAATGTTTCTCTCAAAGAAGACGGCAACTACCCGCCCATCGGTGGAGGGTGGGCTTTCGCCACAGTGACCGTCGAGCAGGACTCCACATGGATCTTTCAAGGACGCGGACACAGGCATGTATACATCAACGATGAGCCCCGTGTAGGCGATCTTTACAACCTCGGCATTACGAGCATCCCTGTCCGACTACACAAAGGTGAAAACACATTCTTGTTCAAATCCGGACGCGGCGGACTCTCACTCGCCTTCATCCCACCACCATCTGAAGTGTTCATCGAGACTCGGGATCCAACAGTCCCCGATTACCTCCGCGCCGATCCCTCCCTCGTTCATGCTGGAATCATCATCACGAACGCTACCGACCAATGGCAATCAGGATACCATGTCCGCGCTCTCAGCACCGACTCATCCATAGGCAATGAGATCCAAACCGCTGTCCCGATGCTCCCCCCGTACTCTACTCAAAAAATCCCAGTCCAACTCCCCCGCTGCCCATCCACCGACACCGAGACAACCAAAGTCAGCCTCCAACTACTCAAGAACAACACTGATCTGAATGACCCCATCGAGTTTACTCTAAAAATCCGTAATCCCAACCAAAAGCATTCACGCACATTCATAAGTTCAATCGATGGCTCCGTCCAGTACTTTGGTGTTACTCCACCGCCCGATGCCACACTCGAATCGCCCGCCGAACCTCATGCATTGCTACTTACCCTCCATGGCGCCTCGGTCGAAGGACGCGGGCAGTCCAACGCCTACGCCCCCAAAGAAGGCATGTACATCGTGGCGCCGACCAATCGCCGTCCCTTCGGGTTCGACTGGGAAGACTGGGGACGACTCGATGCCATCGAAGTACTCGATGTTGCATCCGAACTCTTCAACGCCGACCCGGCACAGACCTATCTCTCTGGACACTCCATGGGTGGGCACGGCACATGGTCTATTGGGGCCTATCACGCCGGACGATTTGCCGCGATCGCGCCCAGTGCCGGGTGGAGCGACTTATGGTCCTATGGCGGGGGCGGCGAGTTCGATACGAACAGCGAAGTCGGGCGACTCCTTGATCGAGCCGCAAACGCTTCGCGTACCCTCCTCATGAAAGACAACTATTACGATTTGGGTGTCTACATCCTGCACGGCGACGCCGATGACAATGTCCCACCATCCCAGGCTCGCCACATGCGAGACCTGCTCGCAAACGCGCACGATAATTTCGCCTACTACGAACAGCCCGGCGCAGGACACTGGTGGGGCAACAAATGTGTTGATTGGCCACCGATCTTCTCGATGTTTGGGTATTCTCGAATCGATCCCAAACCACACCGTGTGGATTTCACCACGGTAGATCCTGCAATTTCTTCCACCCGCGCCTGGGTCACAATCGAACAGCAGATCACCGCCAGAGAGCCCTCTCGCGTGATCGCAGAATACGACGCAGAAAATCACACTGTCCACATTCAACCAAGCAACACGGCTGCTCTCTCGCTGGATCTCACCGTCTTCATCTCCGAGAATCACCCCGAGTTTCCCGATGTTCGAATCGCCGAACAAGATATGGATTCAGCGAGCACCAGTTTCACACGCATCGATTCCGAACGCTGGGCCACTGCGGAGATCAACCCCGCCCACAAATCCCCCGCGCGCGGTGGTCCATTCAAAGATGCATTCCGAAACAACATGCTTGCTGTTGTTGGAACGACCGGCACACCCGAGGAAAATGCTTGGGCGCTCGCAAAGGCACGCTATGACGCCGAAACATTTTGGTACCGCGGCAACGGCTCGATCGACATCGTCCGCGACACGGACTTTGATCCAACGAAAGAACCCGATCGCTCCATCATCCTCTACGGCAATGCCTCATCCAACGCAGCCTGGCAGGCGTTGCTTGCTACTTCTCCAATCCAGATATCGTCCGGCCATGCCTCGCTTGATGCGTTCACCACTGATCGCAACGACTTGGCGGTGTTGATGGCTCGCCCACGCCCCAGCTCTGACACCGCGATGATCGCTGTAATCGGTGGCTCTGGTCTCACCGGGATGCGGCTCACCGATCAGTTTCCCTTCATTACATCCGGCGTCCACTACCCCGACTGGTTCATCGCTGAACCAGATATCTACCTCAAGGCGGATGCCGGGGTTCTCGCAGCTGGTTTTTTTGAACTCGACTGGTCCCTCGGCAAGGACTCCGTGATCGCGATACCTGACTAAGACCACTGGGGCCGCGAACTCGTTTTACGATATCTACTTTTTGAACTGTTGAAGCTACCAGCTTTCAAGAAAAATATGACAGATACATCCAATGCTCTTATTTGCATTCTCCCGGTAGCATTTGTGGTGGAAGTTTCACGCCGTAGTATGCTTCGTATGTGGCTTCATCCACGATGTCCAGGTAAACCCTATCCGATATTGTTCCATCCGGGTTCATGACTACAACCGGGGCTGAATAGATCCGACTTAGATCGAAGATACTCAGGTCGGTGTAAATCACATTGTAGGAGAGATCGGATTCATCAATACCTCGGGCAATCAAACCGTTCCCCTTGGTGGTCTGAGCTGTTGTCACATGCTCGACACCATCTACCCAGATTGTTGCACCGGGCCAGAAGTTCTCGCCGGTGATTTTGAGGCGAACCATTCCAGGATTGTCTGGGCAGCGGTCAATGAGGGCTTTGGATGTCAACTCAGGTGACATTGCGGTAATTACTGGGGTCGGATACTGAACCGCAAGCACGATACCGTTGGATTCGCCACCGGATTCGATGATCCCGCCAGAGAACGAATCAAAGTATCCCGTTCCATTCGAAGGCGTGAACACCGTGATCAGTGCGTTGCCTTGTAATGTGGTTAGCTCTGCAGGAACCACCGCTTCGAGTGTGCCAGGGGTGACATAAGTGGTATCTAATGCGATCCCGTCCAAGTGGACAATGGAGGCCCTGTTGAAGTTTCCAAAGCGTTGTTCCTCAAAGCCGTTGAAGTACGGCACGGAAAGCGGGCCTTCAACCGTCATGACGAACTCGCCATAATCTGGGTAGATTTCTCTCGGGATAATGTTTGATACAACCGGCTGTGGTGCCGCGACGGTGAGGTTGATCGAGTTACTCTTCCCGCCGCCAGGACCAGCGACATCAAGACTGATGGAGACCAGCTTTGGTCTGTCATATTCACTCTTGGGCATGAGCGAGTAGWGAATCCCGTTCTCAACCGGTTGCCTGAATCTACCGATGGGCATCTGACCAAGAGGGGTTGAGAGCGTTTGAATCGCATTATCAGAGATTACATGACTGAATATATTTAAATCGCTGAGTTGTCCATGAAGAGGATTTGTATCACTATTCGACATGCCGATTGTTATTGAATCAGAGTGGAGTGCATTAGTCTGAAATTCTCCAAAAACGGGTTGAAATGTTTCTAACGCACCATTTTTATACCAAGAAGCTCCAATATCTCGGTTTATCGTGACAGTGTAATGATGCCATTTTTCATCTGTTGGGAAAACCAACCCATTTTGATAGATCGTAGTGCCTTTAAAGGCGCTTCCAATAGAAACATATCCTTTCCCATTTAACACACTGATTGTCAGTCCAGTCGAAGAACCGGCAGCCTTGGAAGTAAATATTTGCCTGTTTGTTGAACCAGAACTGTTCAGCTTCATCCAGAATGCAACCGTATAATCACCATATCCCATGTGGGTCATTGCAGAACGATCGACTGTTATCTTACCCCCAGAGAACTCGGCGGCTCCCCCAAGATAGCTCGGGACACCTTCTGTTACAAACTCTGGAGCTGTTGCCCCCGGAGTACCATCTRCCGTTCCTGCGGAATCCATAAAATCACCATCGAACGACCAATGATGTCTCGTACTGGCAAACAACGGATAATCGGTGATATCGATCAGTACCGCCGGCATCGGTGGCTCTGCTGTAAAGTCATAGATCGGGTAGCTCGCAAACAACCCTGTTCCGTTGCCGGCATCGATCGCGTCCCACATATCGGCGAGCACATACCAGTAATCACGCCGGGCAATAAATGACGCGGTTCTCGATGGGGTAAGCCCGTCGATCACATCGATCGCCAGATTGCTCAGACGCGGATCTGCGGCCCAGAGGTTCGGACCGGCTGTGCCAAGATTGGGAACCGGGAGCTCGATCGGGAAATCAATAGATTCTGATATCGGGGATCCCTGTTTACTTGGATCTGAAGAGACTGCCCAGATGCGTGCAATGCCGGGCACCAGTCGCATCGAGTTAGGAATTTCGACCAACGCCGTCCGGCTGTTGAGAATCGTTGTTGGTAGCTCCACAATCCGCCCCTGGCTACAGAGCACGAAGTGATCGATCGGAAACTTTCCAGCCGTGGAGAATTTGTCTCCATAGATCAGCATCTTCTTTGCAGGTGTGTTAATGAATGCGGCAAGCTCGAATGGGTCCGCATCCACCTGGTCGTAGATAAACGCTGATAGCCGGGCGCGGCTTGTCCCGCTAATACGAGGATTCGCTTCGGGATCTACCAAGAAGGTGATCGGATCAAGCTCCACCTCGGTCACCGGCATGTTCAGCGTGGAATCGAAGAGATTAATCGGAAGATCATCGGTGAGCGGGAAGTTGAAGCAGAGTGCGCAGAATTCAAATCCGAACAGGTTTTCTCCAAATGCGCTCGCATGCAACTCAGCGGCGAGTGTTTCCCATCCGACCGCTGGCTGGATGTCAACCCAGGTCCGGTTGTGGAGCGTGCTCACGATCTTCGACTTTGGCGTAATCGTCACCGAGTTATTTGTCGTTCCTAGGTTAGATTCCGTAACCGAAATTCTAAGCGATCCGGTCCATGAAGATCCTGCAAGCGTCATCGGGACTTCATAGCTTGTCTGGTTTGTCAATATCGCTGGACCTCCAACCGGGGGCCAAATATCCACAGGTGGATTGAACTCGTACACCGTACTGACAGTGGGCGTGAAAGTCAGATTCTGATTCGCTTCGAGTTTAATCTCTGCAAACGCCTGCGCAATATTCACACTCCCACCGATCGACCCTGCGCTGGAAGTACCCGAGCTGATGCCATAGATGGTTGGTGTACCGAACTGATAGGTCGATATGTAGTTCGTCAGGTTCCCACGAAGCGAGAAGAACACTTCAGGCTTGAGATCCGATTTGATTAAACCTGTGTTGAGGTTTATCCCGCCGTTGCTTGAGAACAACGGGCGGGCCAGTCGCCCGCTTATGATATTTTGTTCATCACCGAAATCGACCCACGATCCCGGGCTGCCTGGTGACAAACTCATACTCAGACCCGGGACCAGCCCTGCCCATCCAAGGTTTGCATTCACAAGCGGGACCGTTAAGATCGGATCGCTGAATGCGACCAGTTCCGCGCTCGAGTTGATATTCAATCCTACATTGGCCCTCAAGCCAGCCGACAACAAAGGCGTAGCATCCGAGACGATGTTGCCGCTCGAATGGGCATTGAACTGTGATGTGATCGTAAAGGCCTTACCGGCGAACAGCTTTTCGGATCCTGGGATCGCAATGTCAAGATCACCAGGGTAGTCGATATTGACCGTCCCACCGCTCGCGGTTGCCTCAAACCCCATCCCGAGTGCCATGCTGCCATTGAAATCAGCGGAACCGCCAAAGTCACCTAAGAGCGGGATCGAGAATATTTCACCGAGCGGGATATTAAACGGGGTGTCCGCGTGGTTGATCTGGAAGAAATTGGTGTACGAAGACACGCCACCCACGAACTCACCCCAGAGACTCTGTTTGTGGATCTGGAGATTCGGCGCATTCTTCGCGATATACGGGACAGCGGTGTAGAGCTGGCTGATCTTGCCAAAGCGAGCGCGAGCAAAGCCTGCACCCCCTACACCCAAATTGTCGCCGCCAACAAAGTATATATTGTCGCCAARATCCACAAAAATATCTGCCATTGAAAGGTCAGAGCTTATGTCCCCAGTAGTGATTAATGAATGAAACCAGGCCGGACTGCCCGAAAGATTATCTTTATCATATTTGTAAACTACGGAATTTCTCCCACTCGTCAGTGCGGCCCTTCTATTCACAAGGACATATGGATTTCCAAATCGGTCGAGTTCTAACCCCAAAATTTGACCGCCAGGTGAGAGACCAAAATTTGTGCTCTGTTTTACAGTTGATTGAACAACCTGTCCCGCCGGGCTAATCTGCGCAAATCCAAGGAGAAAAGTAAACCTACTACCAGCAAGCTCAGACTGAGCCCATGCGTATGCAACATGTACACGCCCATTCCGATCAACAACTATCTCCATACCGCCAAATGGGATGTATGGATTAAAAGCAGTGATAACATCATCAACTGTTGTCCTGTAAATCTGATCCCCATCTGAGTTAAACCCTGTGACTATGACCTGAGTGCCAAATCGTTCAGCAAAGTAGGTATTGCAGTTCACATCAACAACTGGACCCGCGCTCTCTGACCGACCTGAAAAATTATTCACCCAGTCAACWTCGCCAAGCGGATTTATACTCGCCACAAAGTGCGAATCTGRCCCCACCCCTCCTATTCGAATATTCCCAAAGCGATCGATCGCCGAGCTTAACTCATCATTTTGGTCAGCTACCCCACCGACGCCACCAAAGCCCTCATAAGTTTTTTTCCAAAGGGGCACGCCGTCAGGTCGATAGCGYTCCACAACTGGTTTCCAGACATTGCCAAAATTTCCAAGACCAATCGCATAAACATTCCCGTCATCATCAACCTGAATTTTTTTCAACCTTGATGTACTCGTTGAAAATATCTGAGTCCAACGATTTGATCCGTTTGGAGAAAATTTTATAAGTTCAGATATATTTGAACTTTTATAACCAACATATATATTTCCATCGATATCGACAGTAAGCACCCACTGTAAATGTTGTTGATCGCCCGATATTTCTTCAATCCATACAAGATCGCCCTCACTTGTATACTTGGCGACGAAGCTTTCTACCCCAGGTCTGCCAAATACTTCACCTAGAAAAACAAGATTCCCTTCAACATCAGCTGTACCAGCTCTCACAAAGACTTGAACAAACGGATCTCCGAAGAGATCTTCCGAGTGGTCCCAATCAACATTGAACAGACCCACACCAGCATTCGGTAGGTCTTCAGCGATCTTCTTTGCGATTGGTCTTAGATGATGCGGCAGATCCCCACGATCTAACCGCTCCTTCGCCGCTTCTCTGAGCGCATCTGGCTGCGCAAATGCAGAACCCGAGCAGAGAACGCCGCACACCACCAACGACACAATATATCGACACATGAAACCTGAAATACGGGACATGACTCTCTCCTAAAATGCTGGATTAGCGATCGATTGTTTCGGTGGACAGTTGAGCATCTATCTGGAACGGGGTCATCCCCATCGATTCGGGCTTTCCAAACAGCTGCGGCTGGAGATACTTCCCGATCTCGATCCCCTGCTTCTCAACGATCACCGGAGCACCGTATGCACGGGCGTACGGATCATTCCGACGCCCTTTGACTTCCCACGAGACCTTGAGCCCCGCCTTGCCGCCGGCGATGCGGAACGCGTTGTCCTGCACCTCGCTGGCAATGTACAGACCAGGTGCGGGTGCACCGATCGCGGTGAGTGTGTAGCGGAAATCGATGTTGATCATCTCGAAGTAGTCCGGGAGCTGGACCCATGCTGAGCCGTCAGCTCCAAGGTTCACATTGCCCGAGTACTCGTTGATCGGTTCAGGACCTTCGGACGAATAATGCACGAGATATTTGTTCTCAGGGTCTGTTGGATGATCGATCCGGAAGGTCTTGAATCCGGACGACCCGAGCTTGCCGTTAGAGAACACGCCAAAGCCGTCTGGGTTGCCGAAGACTTCTCCGTACACGCCGTAGGTCACACCAGTTGATGAATTTGCATTCCCAGTCACACCTCGACCAGTGCTCGAAAACGTCCAGGCATCTATCCCCCGCGCGAGACCAGACTCTGCAAAGTTGCGTGCGCGTATAGCATATCCGACCGGGCTAAATGCTCCTGCCCACAACGAGATTGCATTCCCTGACTCTCCGAGATGGGCTACGGTCAGCGCGGGCCCACCTGTGCCATCACTTCTCACTCTGATCGCTTGTCCACCTGGTGAAGTACTCTCTACATAAAGGGCCGGCTGTATCCCCGTGGAAGATCTCACATCGAGCTGTGCGGTTGGGACCGGGGTACCGATCGCGACCTGCCCATCGTCATCAACAAAGATCCCGCGCGTCTGGATCGAGTACGGCGAAGCCGTAACCTTCTGACGAGGAGAGAGCGTGGTTCCGTTGATTGTGATTTCGAGCCAGCGGTCACCGTCGAGGGCAGCCGCACCGAAATCGAGTTCGAGAGAGAACAATCCATCTGTCACAGGCACATCTTCAATATTCTGCGTTGATCCGACCTGTGAACCCGCTGCGAGTGCGTTCCAGAGCGAGACATCGATATCAACGGTGCCGGTCATCGGCGACCCGCTCTCCATCAAGGAACCTTGATAAGTGAACGCGGTATCTGCGGCGAGCGCTATGCTGCTTGCCAACATCGAAAGACTGATTGCTATTGTAAACAAAGATTGGCAATAACGCATAGGACTGTCCTCATTTTAAAACTGACTCAAGACTGAAAACCCGACGAAGAGGACAACGATGATGTTGCATGCCAGCCCAGCTGCATGGCATCGCAAACACCATCGGCCCTCACTCACTCAACGATGTAGTGAGAGCCGAGGGATCATGGAGCCATGGAATTATTGCCCTATTTACAGGCATTTGAAGAATTGGAACACCAATGGCCTACACCAGCCCTGCAAGGGCTGTTGTTGTGATTTTGCCTCTAATTATCGAGTCGGTAGTCCAAGCGATGAGATCACATGATGCAATCACCAAAATCAATTCCCCGCCTATGCTCTGAATTCAACAGACGAACTTGTCTTCATTCTTCTACATTTGGCCAAGCTCGAACGAGTGCGACCTCGGCGGCGGCTCGCTCCGCAGCACTCAAAGACATGCCACGAAGGAGTCGTTCGCCCGCGCCCCGAGCAGACATCCCATCTGCGAGAAGCCCAGCCAGTATTTCACTCACTCGCTCGTCGGCTGCAATTTGCTCCGCTCGCAATAGTCTTTGCTCATACGGCCGAGTSGTGCCCCAGCTTCGGACATAGCCGCCGGCATGTGCRGAATASAGCGTGCTCCCGTCCGGGCTCCATGCGAGCATRTACACATAYTTGTRMTCYTTRTCRAGKWSCACTTNNNGRGGCGATGCCAYAAAGTCAAAGAGCTTSGTGTAGTACTCCGTCTCGATRATCATGATCCTGCCATCGTGTGTGCCSACTGCGAGCGTYTTTCCATCAGGGGAATACGATGCACACAACAAYCGGTTTCTGTCCATCACCGGAGAAGCAATCYGTTCGCGYGAKTCAAAGTCGAARAACTCMACAGCTCCCTCTGCAACCATCGCGATGWCCTTGCCGTYCGGGCTGATCGCGATMCCCTCWGCWGTTGACATCAGATTATCAACTGTTCTCGYTCCGTCATGCTCAATATAKWGAAGCCTGCTCTCCCAGAGTGATTGATTGAGCACAAATCCATTTCCATTTGGATGCACYRCMGCTCGCGCACTCAACGGCTGACAAGGAAACAGTCTYTCAAGCTCAGATGAAGCAGTTCCAACKATGGCTTCTTGCTYATCTATTGGTTCATACTCACCGGTCGYTATTTCTCGGCTTTCCARAGTATGKCKATCTCTATCAGAAAAATTWCGAGAATACACMAGCGAYGMGTCGYTGGTRAAATACAACTGGGTGGGGACACTAAAAGAATTAGGCAAACCCGGATTATATGAAACCAGCAAGTCCCCTGACCTTGCATCGACGATGCACAAGGCATTCTCGAATGGGTGGTAGGTAGCSAGCAACCCACCAGCGGGCGACACCGCAATGTTGTATGTATCCCCTTCGTGTGGCAAAGCTGTYAGRAGTGGTTKAAGACCGTTTTCAGGATCAAGCGTRTCGACAAGWACAGGRCGAAATGGTCTTGGKCCGATCGCAAGRAGAAGCTCGCCGTTGTACATTCTGCAATCACTGCGAATACGAGGATGCCCGAACTCMTCTGGATGAYCTACAAAGTATTCTTGGAGAACTTGCCCGTCTTCWGCACTGATRAGSGYAWWGAYMTWGTCYGGASTCCKCRCAACCARWGCRTCCAACTCAGGAATAGATGCGACMACYATGCCATTGAACTCCAGCGTCCGGCTSARCTCGAGCGTCTTCATGTTATAGAGCATGACCGACKCGCCCATGCTGAAATCATAACTCCCGATCGCGATCTCATTGCGTTCCGGTATCGGGCAGAGGATCGGCGGGACTCTTGATGCAACTATGCTCTTTACGACTTGGCCCGAATCAGAGTCAAAGATAATTATCTCTGATGCCCATTCACCTTCACTATCAAAGCCAGAAACAAACAAGATGTACTGGTTCGCTCCATCAATTTTGCATTCAATCTTAAAATATCCTATCTTGTATGACCTAAGAAATGACTGCGTACCGTTCCGCTCATCCCAGAAATACATGGTTCGAAGTAGATCAGGATCGTCAGTGTTTTCATTCGAATGCTTCCATGCGGCTACATTGAACTCGGCACTGTACTCGATATCTGTCGAGTGATTGGGCTGCAAGTTGACTGGAATGGAATGAAACTCATCCGTATCGATATTGAGCAGCTTCCTTTCGCCGAGATTGACTTGGTCATTCGATGCGACACCAATCTGTATCAGTGCCGTTGTGGCCGAATATCCGTGCTTGATCTCATCGATGGACAACTCAGGAAAGAGAATCTGATCCGTTTGGGCAAGTGGATTCCATTTATGCAGATTACGGCCCGCGACAACCAGAACATGCGTCCCATGTATGCTGAATGTCTCTTGTGATCCACTCTCAAGATTGACCGGAGATATGTCATTGATCTCGCCTATTCCGCCGAACTCATAATCGCCCGGCATCCATCTCGGCATACCGCTTGCCAGCATCTCCCATCCCCAGCCGCGGAGCCAATCAGGTATGCCTTCGAGCACTTCGATCGAACCGAACACATCACCGGATACAGACATGTTCACAGCACTCTGAAACTGATTCCCCGCCAACACGGTCTGCTGCATCCGTGCTTCACGCTCGCTTGCTTTGGCAAGTACCTTGGCCTCAAACTGGCCAACGGCAAAGATTGAAGCCACAATAATCCCAACGATCAGTGTAATCATGGTCGCCATCGCACCACCGACGAAAATCCGATTCCGTTTAATGTACTTT